>JAWXUA010000013.1:0-31742 GCA_044433065.1 Pseudomonadota bacterium | reverse complement strand
GCCTTTCTGCTATCTTGCCTTCCTCTTTACCTCTCCTCTTCCTCTTTGCCTTTCTGTAATCTTTCTTACTCTTTTGTCTTTTTCTTAAGCCTCCCTCTTGGAGGGAGGTGGCATTGTCGTACTAGCCGTTAGGTGAACGCAGTGAACCTTACGGATAGTAGACCAATGACGGAGGGAGTGGGCCTTTCCGTCTTCTGTTCTGGGAGCGACAGCGAAGCCGAGCGCATCTTTCTTTTGCCTCTTTGCCTTCCTGCCTTTCCTCTTCCTCTTTGCCTTTCCTCTTCCCCCCTCCCTTTCCACTTCTCACTCTTCCCACTTCGTCCTTTTTTCCACTTCAACACATCCAAAAAATGCATCCATTATATCCCGAAATACCAACAACATATGACAATTTTACACACAAAGAACAAAAAAATACAAAAAATGTGTTGACAAAATCATCGTGACCCTTAGAAACAGTTTTAGTTCACTAAATGAGAACGAAATTCAACACCAATTACTAGTTCAGGTTTGAGAGCTTTTAGGACTAGCCCTTGGTTTTATTTTTCCTCATCTACTGAATATGAAAATCATTTGCGTTTTCATATATCTCCCCAAAATGTGGCATTGTGGCCTTGCTTGCAAATTGCAGCCTTGTGAGTAAGGCCACATAGTCGAAGATGCCACATAGTCGAAGATGCCACATTGTCGAAGAGGCATATAGTCGAATGGGTGAGAGTAGAGCAAAACTAGCATTGGCGCTCATGCTGAACTGACACATCTGTTTGTTCGCCCAAACAGAGTTAGCATGCCGAGCTAGGGTGTGCCCAAACAAAGTTAGCATGCCGAGCTAGGGTGTGCCCAAACAGGGTACGACGCTAAATCAAAGCATAACGTCCTAAATCGCGTTTACATCGCCCAACGGAGGCCACGTTTGAAACTGAAGCACTTTATCATCCTTTGTACATGCATTCTAACTCTAGGTGGTTGTGCAGCAAAGGGTTCAGTGGACAACGCAAAGCCAGTTGTACTCAAAGCAACGAGTGAGCAATCGCTTAATGTACGTGATTTCTTGGACTCCTATATGCAAACATTCAACAGCAGAGACATGGACAGCTTGGTTGCACTCTATGCACCAGACGCAAGCGTTCTTGTTTTTGCAGATAATGAAGGCTACGTTTTAGATAAAGATGCTCTGTTATCCGCCTTTGAAATGAAAGTAGATGGCTGGATAAACAAAAATCTGAGCTTTGTGGGCTATGACATGAACAATGTCAGCATCATCAATAGCCTCGTATACATCGACGTAGCCTTTCACATCAACAGTACTTCATGGAATGGAAAGTATGCCACATCGTTCCACCTTAAAGAAAGCGTAGGACAAGACGGCATGCCACACTATCTCATCGTGAAGGAAAATATGTAATCCTAAACATGTTCGCCCATGTTTGCATCATACTAACATTTTAGGGAGTCTCAGAGTGGAAACGTTTACAGTCCACAAACCTCATGCCGAAGTCTTAGAACAGATGATGGAATTGTACTCCGAGCTGTTCAAGCATCAAGGTTACGGTAAAATGAGTGTTGAAATGCGGTTTTTAAAGCGCGGTCAAAAGGAAATTCTCATCAGTTGCGGTAAGGAATATCGCTACATCGTGGATTTCAACGATGACATGGCACACATTGCAAGTAAAACAGCCATTCCTGCATAAAAACTGTATATATGCATCAAAGTGCCGAAATCTTGTCTGAGTGATTCAGAAAGTGGCATCAATTGATATAGAATGAAAAAAGGCCAAAGGCCGCGCGAAACGCAGATCCTATGTTGGGATTGTAGACGCGAGAACAAGTCGACAACACGGCGACAACACAAATTGTATCCCCCACAAAATGTGTTCACTCAAAACGTGTTTCCCCCTGTCTGGAAGTGCCAGAAGGTTTTATACAGAGGAAAAATCGAATAAGAGCCCAACGGCTCGGCTCCAGCAAGTTCCTGAGGAGGGATTGCGGCGCCACACCAAACTCCCAAAAAATCTTTTTTAGGAGAGACTACATGTCTATGCTTAGCCTTCGTCGTAGCCAGAAACAATCTGGTTTCACCCTCATGGAATTGCTCATCGTTATCGCAGTTCTTGGCCTTCTCCTTGGTATGCTCATTCCACGTCTTGCTGGTATCACCGACGACACCGTTGACACCGTTTGTGACACCAACAATAAGGGTATCCGTTACTACACCCAAAGTTACTACAATAAGTATAATTCTTTGCCTAACGGTCTTACCAACTTGGTTGACTACTCAAATGACTCTGAAGGTACTCATACCTACAATGACGGTGAGAGCAACGTTCCACTTTACTTGCCTTCCTACCAAGACGACGTTGCTAATGATACAGCAGAAGCTCTTGCAGAAGAATTTTACACCCGTAACTTCCCTGGTGGTTGGGAACTTGACGCAGCTGAAGTTGCTGAGTTGAAGGCTTTGGGTATCACCTATGTTTATAACTACGTTGGTGACAAGACTGATTCCAACACCACTCGTTCTATGATGAGAGAAACTCTTTCAGAAGAGTGCTACGTTATGATGGCTGGTGCATCTTATGATGGTACTGATGTTGCCATTATTGACACCGATGGTACTAACATGGGTAACCCATTCTGGGTTGGCCGTATGATGATGGCTGTTAATGATCAGTGTGACCTCGTGACCAAGGGCTTTATCCAAGCTTCCGCTCTTTGCCCAGGTGCAGTTTTGGCTGAAGAAAACTTCTCCATCAAAGAATACATCCTCGTTCTTCCACGTCTCGAAGCAACTGTTGCTAAGTTCCAAACTGGTGGCATCCTTTCCGACGGCGACGTACTTGAGTTCATCGACAACGGTCGTGCTGACGACGACAGCGGTCGCGTAATTGAAATGACCTTTGCTGCACAATCTGGTTGGGAATTCGACATGTCTTGCCCAGAAGGTCACAAGTGGCCTGACAACGACGAAGACTCTTGGGACTTCTACTCCTACACTGCTGGTGGCGAAACTGGTGCAGCTAACGGCACTGGCTGGACCTTCACCGCCACCGGCACCGGCGAATAACAACCTAACAGCCTAATCTAGTTTACCAATGGCGGGAGGAGGACAACTCCTTCCGCCTTCTTGTGTTCTGAGCATAAAAGGGGAAATCCATGGAAATGGGAAAGGTTTTCGGTGCCGCGGCTGCAAGCGCACAGAATATTCTAGCCAAAGCGAGCGGGGGCACGCTTTTGGTTGTGGTGCTGGAAGAGTTCACCGTTCGGGGTATTCTGGTACGGAAAAAGCTCAAGGGAGACTTTGAAGTCGTCCGTTATCTCGATGTCATGTTTGAACATTCCATGGATAGTCCGCGTCTGAAATTGGCGCACTTGTTCAAACAATGGGGCAAGGTGGATGCCAACCGAGCCTTAGTGGTGACCAATGAATTTATCAGCACCCAAGCAGAATTGCCTAGGCCCAAAAAGGTCAATCGCTTCAATAGATATAAGGCTGAGGCGACCTTTAAAGCCTTGGCACAATTTGAAATCGCGCCTTTCCTTGACTACTCTGTCAATCAAGCCATGGTCAGCGTCTATGTACCACCAACGCCCAAAGGTGAGTACGAAGACTTTGGTATTGATGAATCTGATACCGTCAATGCCACCATCTTTTCCATGCAAAGAAGGACGTACGATCTCATCAATCAAGTTTGTAAGAGCGTAAGCCTCAAGCTTGTGGGCGTTATGCCCGAAGAAATTTTTGCTTTCTCGCACTGCACTTCTGGTGTTACGGGCATTGATGCCTGTCTGCTCGAAGGCGACGATTTAAAGCCGCGCATCCTTGTGAACTGGCGTGGATCCGATGCCATTGTTGCTTTGCTGGTCAATAATTCGCCTATTTCCTTCCAACAAGAATTTTTCCAAGTTGATAGGCCCCCATTGGAAAGCCTCATGGCCTTGGTGGAACGCACCACCTTTGACTATGCCGACGTGCTCACAGATAGCCCAAAGGTTATTCTTGGTGGTGAAAGCGCGGAAAAAGACTGGGAAAGCTCTTTAAGTGAGATTGCCCCAGATGCCAAGGTGTCGCGGTGGGACATTGCCGCAGACCTGCCAGCCATGGAATCCCTTGGTAAGGTTCCGGCAAGATATATGACCGCGGCCACTGCGGCCTTCCACGCCACGCGCAAAGAACAATCATCCCTCCTCATCAACGACTATACGCCCATAACAAGCCGCATCGTGCGCCACCCATTGGCTCTGCCTATTCTGGTGCTCTTTATGGCCATTGGTTTACTTGGCCTTGATGCCGCATGGCTTGAATACAAAATTCATGACATGAAGGCTGTTGTGGCTGATGTGGAACAGCAGAAAAAGGATCTCGATGCTGAGGTCAAAAAGGGTGACGCCGCTAATAAAAAATACAGCGATACTAAAGCAAGTATCCGTAGTGCTGAAGATAAGATTGACCTTATTGAAAAGGGTCTCAGGGCTAAGCAGTTTAGTTTGCAAGCCTTTTTTGCAGGACTCATCAAGGCAACGCCACCATCTATCCAATTGAATAGCGTGCGCCAATTCTCCGATAGAATGTGGACCATTGAAGGCTCTGGCCAACGCTATGATATTATTAGTTGGTATGTTGTTGAGCTGAAAAATCTGCCCAATGTACAGCAATGCCGCCTTGAAAAAGCTAATCAAGTGGCCGCTTCCAATGCTAAAGACAAATCCAATACGGGCATCCTGTATTCATTCACGCTTCAAGTTATTCTAGAAGAGGATTAAGCCATGCGTAAACTGACATTTATTGAACGTTGGGGCGTGGTATCCCTTCTGATTGTTGGGGCTATTTACGGGTATTTGACCTATTATCGTGACAATTTCGTTAAGGAACACGCCAACCTTGTTAAAAAGAACAATGGCCTTGTGAAAACCTTGAACGAAACAGTGGCACCTGAAAATATCGACGCCATTGAAAAGTCTACGCAGGGCTTGCAGAAAGAGCTTACGGCTTTGAATAAGCGGTACAATGAAATCAAAGAAGTGCGCATCACGGACAAAGCCCACGAGGAAGAGACCGTCATGCGTATTAACGAGCTTGCCGCATACCTTGGTTTGCAAATCGGACAAATGGGCCCGTTCCAAGAAGGCAAAACGGTGCTCTATCCGCAAGTGCAGAGTGAGCAGAAATTGCTTAACCGCATTTTGTACCAAGTAAAGCTTACTGGTTCCTTTGCCTCGCTTTATGAGTTTGCAAATGAAATCAAGACGTTGCCAACTGTGGTGAACATTACTAACGTGAATATTCAACGCAACAAGGACCGTGGTAATCTCAGTGTCGACTTATTATTCATTTTATAAAAAGTGTTCGTGCTGTGGTCTTGCCCTGCTCTTGTGTGCGCAAGTGGTCTTGGTGCAGGCAAGCTTTGCGCCTCATGCTGTGGCAGCAGATGCCCCCGCTGGCCTAGCTGGTCTAGCTGGCCTAGCTGGCCCAGATGGCCCAGATGCTGGGTCGACAGAAGCCGATGCTGCACTCATGAAGACAACCAAAGGCATCGTGCCTGAAGGTGCTTTCACAAGCCTCAATTCCGATGAGACTGCGGCCAAGATTATTGAAAATTCCAATCTGAAAGAAAAGTTGGACCAAGCCAATGCCCCTATAGACGCCATGACGCCAGAGGCAAGAAAAGCTGCCGCTGAAGCAGAAGCCAAGGAAAAGGCTGAAGCCACGGCTAAAGCCAGAGCTGAAGCTAAGGCCAAAGCTGAAGCCGAAGCTAAGGCCAAAGCTGAGGCCGAAGCTGCTGCTATAGCCAAAGCCAAGGCTGATGCAGAAGCGGAAGCACGAAGGAACTTTGATTCACGCAGTTCTGCTTTCCTTGCAAGCTTTGACCCTACCGGCAAGCGCGACCCATTCTCGCAAATGGAAGCACCGCCTCAGGAGACCATGCCCTCCAATAATGACAATTGGTGGGAAGAATCAAAGGTGCAGGAAACACCGGTAGAAAGCGAGGACCTGTATTTTAATGGTCAATCGCCTAAAGCCAATAGTGCTGACTTTGCGCGTCTGCCTTCCATTAAGGTCACTGGCATGATGCAGATTGGCGGCCGCAGTGCTGTTACTGCTACCATTCAGGGTAAAGGCTCTTGTGTTTTATATGAAAATGACCGCCTTGTGCTCGATACCAGTAAAAGCGGTAATTTGACCAAGTGGTTGTTTATTAAGAAAATCCGTCCCAATGGCATGACGCTCATTCTCGATGATGGGAAAGAAATTAGCGGTAAATTCTACTAGGTGTATCCGCAAACGGCCTCTTTTGCCTTCTGGCTTCGTCAAGCTCGTTTTTCGCTCAGGTCATGTATGTCCATATACACAGCGTTGCTCTCGATGCCCGTAGCACTCGAAGACTCGCTGACGGTCACGGCTTCGCCGCCTTCGGTCGGTCCCCTCGCAAAAAATCGCTTTCCTCGCCAGAAAACAAAATACGCTCGTTTGCAAATACACCACATAAGGAAACGACAATGCATCCTCTCAAAGCACTCAAAGCAGTATTGGTTTGCGCGCTCCTCTCCGTTTTCCTATTCGTAGGATTTATGGGACATGTGGGCCAAGTATACGCACAGGACGTGACAGGTGTCACCGAGCCAACGCTCGTCTATTCACCAACACCAACGTCGAGCAAAAATTCAAGCCTTGATATCTTGGCTAAAAGCTCGGTTTTTGAAGAAAAATCAAAAGATAATGTCATCGAAGTGTTCTTGTTCGACAAAACACCGCTCAGCGATATCTTACACATGATTGCAGAAATGACAGGGCAAAACGTTGTGGCTACGCCAGAAATCCAAAGCCTGCCCATTTCTCTTTTCTTGCGTAATGTCACCGCGTTCACTGCCCTTGAAGTCATTTGCAAAAACTACAATCTGTGGTTCACGGAACAGAATAATATTGTTTCCGTCATGACCATTGATGAATATGGCCGCGAATTGACTTTGCGCCGCGATGAACAAACAGCTGTTTTTAATCTGAAATATGCGTCGTGCATCACTGTTGCAGAAGCCATTGCCAATGTCTTTGGTACGCGTGTCTATGTCACGTCGCCTGAAGAAGTGGCTAGCTTTGGCCATATCGGTACAGACGATTACCCAAGCATTGGCGACGAACCTGATGCTAGTGTTGAAAGCGATGACACCGACAACCGCGTACTCAGTAAATCTAAGAGCACGGGCGAAAGTTTTTCTGCTGATGACCGTGCGCTCATGGCATCCACCTTGCGCGACAATCGCTATTCACCAGAAGCTGTGCTCCAAAAGCAGATTGGTGGTGCTCGCGCGCTCATGACCATGTTCCCACGTAATAATTCCATTATTATTCGCGCTGTGGATACTAATCTTATTCGCGATGTCAGAACCTTAATTGCGGACCTTGATACGCCAACAAGACAGCTTTTGCTTGAAGTTAAAGTCCTTAAAGTTTCGCTCAGCGATAGCATGGAATCGTTCTTTAATTTAAGTGCAGCCTCTTCTAGCGGCGCAACAACAGCAAGTATTTTAGGTGCTTCATCAAGCTCAACGTCCACCTTCAGCTTTGGCTATCTGGACAATACCATTTCTGCAAGCTTGAAAATGCTTGAAAGTGAAGGCCGTGTACGCGTCATGAATACACCGCTCATGCTTGTGGCTAACAATGCCGCAGGCAAGTATTTTCAGGGCTACACCACTTCTGTACGAACTGGCTACACTGTTACCGCTGGCACAACCACGGACTTCTCCACAACGTCCAGCGTTGTCACGCCAGATTACGATGAAGAAGATGTTGGCTTCACTCTTGAAATCGCGCCTTCCATCAACGAAGACCGCACCGTCACCATGAAGATTGTTGCGGAAATCTCTTCCATCATCGATGGACCTGAATTCACCTACGTTTATGAGGGTGAGGCTCGCACCGGTCCTACTGATACCATTGAAACAACTGAACTTGAAAATATTATCCTTGGTATGGATGGTCAGACCTTGATCCTTGGTGGTCTTGTGGAAGAAACACTTTCCGACCTTGAGGACAAAGTGCCTGTGCTTGGAGACATTCCTATCCTGAACTTCTTCTTTAAAAACACAACCAAAGAAGCGTCCAGAACGGAAACTGTCTTGCTCATCACACCGCATATCATGATGTCTCCACAAGAGGCACAAGAAGTCTCCAACCGCGTCTTGGCGAAAAATTCACAGCATCCATATCAAACTCAAGGTGTAACGCAACTGTTTGAAATTGATGAAGCTACGGACATGGTCAAGAGCACCCTTCAGGGCAAAGCTGGCGAAACTCCGTTCCCATTCAACATTGGTCGCGCAATCCGTAAACTTGTCAGCGGTAGCCGTTCTGGCGGTTCCATCGTTGAATTAGGGGTATAATCATGAGTGATACTGCAACAAATCAAGGCCCTACACTAGACCAGCTTCTCGCTACGCTCTTGAAGCATGGCGGCTCGGACTTGCACTTGACCCTCAATTCACCGCCTATGATTCGCGTGGATGGTGAATTGACCAAGCTGCCGCACCTTGCCTTGAGCAAAGATTTCTTGCGTGATTTGCTCACTCCTATCCTCAATGAGCGGCAAACCAATGCCCTTGCTGAAGAGTTTTCTGTGGACACCGCGTATGACTTAGCTGTCGAAGAAGGTTTTAGACGTTTCCGCGTCAATATCTTCTATCAGCGTGGCGCTCTTGCTGGCGTTTTCCGGCAATTGCCAAGCTCAAAGCCAACTTTGGAGCAGCTTGGCGTGCCTGAAGGTGTGCATAGTTTTGCTGAGCTCAAGGATGGTCTTGTGCTTGTGACGGGCCCAACTGGTTCTGGTAAGTCCACAACTCTTGCCGCCATCATTGATAAAATCAATAAAAACAAGAACTACCACATCATCACCATCGAAGACCCTGTAGAATTCGTGCACTACAACGATAAGTCACTGGTAACCCAACGAGAACTGTACAATGACGTGCCCTCCTTCTCAGGTGCTTTGCGCGATGCCATGCGTGAAGACCCAGACGTTATTCTCGTAGGCGAAATGCGTGACCTTGACACCATGCGCACAGCCATCATGGCTGCGGAGACGGGTCACCTTGTATTCTCGACTCTGCACTCCCGTGATGCGGAATCCACCCTTGCGCGTATGATTGGCGTTTTCCCTGTGGCTGAACAAGCGCAGATTAGGCAGCAACTTTCGTCAACGCTGCGTGGCGTTGTGTCCCAGCGTTTGCTCAGAAAGGTTGATGGTAAAGGACGTGTGGCGGCCATTGAAGTCATGAAGGTGACGCCTGCTGTATCCAATATTATCCGCACAAGTAAAATTGAGCAGCTCTATTCTATGATTGAGACTGGAGCGAAGATTGGTATGCAAACCATGGAGCTCTCCCTTGTTAATCTCTACAAGGAAGGCCACATCGACCGCGAAACCGCCATCAGAATGGCCAAGAGTGCTAACGTCATTGAACCGCGCCTTGGCCCAGCAAAATAAGGACACACAATGCAAGCAAGACCACAATCACCCAATGCTAAAGTTGGTGAAGTACTGATTGCCAAGGGCCTTATTACAGAAGACCAATTGCGCCAAGCCATGCAAAGTCATTTGCGTAAGGGTGGGCCTTTTGGCGACACGCTCATAGGCTTGGGCTTGGTTGGTGCAGACCTTGTGGCGCAGGTTACTGCTGAAGCCGCTGGCCTCAAGTATATTGACTTCAACGAAGTGCACATCGATGGCAAGAATCGAACGCTTTTGCCTGAACCTGTGGCCAAGCGCTATAATATTGTGCCTGTGAGCGATGGCGATACCTTGCTTGTGGCGGCTGAAAATGCCTTGCCCATGCAAATCCAAAAGACCATTGAACGTCTGGCTAAAAAGAATATCACCATTGGTATTACCACCAAAAGTAGCATTGCTGAGGCTTTGGAGCGCATCTATGTTGCTGAGGTATCGCTTGACTTTACGGACAGCAATACCTCTGGAATTGTTGATAAATTATTGCAAAGTGCACTGAATACTGGGGCTTCCGACATCCATATCGAAGCCCTTGAAACTAAGGTCAAGGTACGCTTTCGTATCGACGGTATTTTGCAGGAAATGGCAGAATTTCCACCAGACATGTTGCCTGCCATCACGTCGCGCATCAAGGTTCTTGCTGGCCTGAATATCGCTGAAAAGCGTAGCCCGCAGGACGGCGCCTTCATGTACGACGCTGGCACTACTTCCATTGACCTGCGTGTATCGTCGCTCCCCTGTATCCACGGTGAAAAGATTGTAATGCGTCTTTTGGCTGGCAAAGGCAAACGCCTCTTAATAAGCGAAATCGGCATGTCCGATCGCGACGATGCTTGCTTCAGTGAACTTATCCACCGTCCTCATGGTATTATTCTCATCGTAGGCCCAACTGGTTCTGGTAAGTCCACAACTCTGTGCGCCGCGCTGAACTCCATCAATTCGCCCACAGTAAATATCACCACGGTTGAAGACCCTGTTGAATATAAAATCGATGGCGTGAACCAAGTTCAAATCCATGCTGGCGATAAAATCAGCTTTGCTGGTGCGCTTCGATCCATACTCCGGCAGGACCCAGACGTTGTCATGGTTGGTGAAACTCGTGACGCCGAAACCGCGTCCATTTCGCTCCGTGCTTCGCTCACTGGTCACTTGGTTTTCACAACCCTGCACACCAACGACGCACCAGGTGCTTTGCCTCGTCTCATCGATATGGGCTGCGAGCCATTTCTGGTTGGCGCGTCTGTTTCTGGCGTTTTGGCACAGCGACTTATACGCCGACTCTGTCCAAGGTGTAAGCAAATCCATGAGCCAACAGAAGCTGAATGCCATGAGCTTGGCCTTGATATAGCTGATATTACAGGACCTTGGTACAAGGCCAAAGGCTGTGCCTTCTGCGCCAATACGGGCTACAAAGGACGTATCGGTATTTTCGAGCTGCTTATGGTTGATGAAAATGTGCGCGGCGAAATCCTCAAAGGCAGCAACTCGCATGACATCGGTGTCGCAGCTCAAGCAGGCGGCATGACCACACTGCGCACGGATGGTATCCGGAAAATTCAACTGGGTACGACCTCTGTGGAAGAAGTCCTCAGAACGACTCTCAAGGTATAATTATGCCTAATTTTGTGTACACAACCCTGTCTGCTTCAGGTCAGGAAGAATTAAAGGGCAAGATTTCTGCGCCCAGTGAAGCCGAAGCGCTGACCACACTGAAGGGCCAAGGGTATTTTGTACTCAAAATTGAAGTCCAGCGGGAAGAGGATAGGCAAAAAGGCGAGCTAAGCCTTGATGGTTTGCGCGCGTCCATTGACCCACCAAAGCGCAAATACACGCCTATTCTCTTCAGGCAATTGTCTGTTTTGCTGGACTCTGGCGTCAGCATCATGCGAGCTCTTCTCCTGCTCGAAAACCAGTCAACGTCGTTCGGTATGCGCCGCATGATGCGCACCATCCGGCTCAACGTCGAATCTGGTAATACCTTATCCCAAAGTCTTGCGGAATATCCGTCGGTCTTCTCGTCCTACGTGGTCAATATGATTGCCGCTGCTGAGCTTTCTGGTGAAATGGAAACAGCCATGAACCGCATTGCAGACCAGCTTGAAAGCTCAGCCGAATTCAAGCGACAGCTCATCACAAGCCTCATCTATCCAGGTTTTGTTCTTGTGGCTGCTGTGGGCGTTATCACCTTCTTGACCCTCAGTGTTATCCCAAAGTTCCAAGCTTTGCTCGGCGATGGCAAGGCTCTACCATGGGTGACCCAGACCATCATGGATATTTCAGGATGGATGCAAGTCAACTGGATGTACTTATTTGGCGGCATTGCGGCCTTCATTCTTTCGCTCATTCTGCTTCGTAAAACAGAAACAGGTAAATTTTGCGTGGATACAGGTTTACTCCATGTGCCCATCATTGCGCCTGTTGTGCGATGCAGCATTGTTGTAAACTATGCGCGTAACCTTGCCATGCTCTTTGCCTCCGGTGTTCCTCTCGTAGAAGCTTTAGGCACCATACGTAAAACCCTTGGCAATGAAGCCGCAGTACGTGTTCTCAACGACATGATTAACAGCATTATGGAAGGCGAAACCATGTCTTCCATTCTTGCTCAGCATACAAAAGTCTTTCCGCCCATGGTATATGAAATGGTGCGCACTGGTGAAGAAACAGGTGAGATGGTCAAAGTATTGGAGCTTACAGCCAATATCTACCAGAACATGTTGCAAACCAGTGTTAAACGAATGAATGCCATGATGGAGCCACTCATCATTGTAGTCCTCGGCGGCATCGTTGGTTTCGTTATCTATGGTCTTATTTCTGGTATGCTTGCTGTATACGGTTTGTAAGGTGAATTTTGGGCAAGCTGGGGGAAGGGGAAACTTTCTGGAGAAAGTTTTCCCTTCCCCCCAGACCCCCATCCCTTTCAAAGACGTTTAATTGCGACGAGAGTAAGTTTTTTTAAGGGCGTTTACGGCGCATGGAAGAACAATATACTTTGTTACTGTAGTGAACGTAACATATTAAAAAAAGGAATTAGTATGAAAAAATATATCATTTTAATGCTCACTTTGCTTTTGTCTGTACCGAATTACGGTCTTAACCATGCCCTTGCAGATGAAAATGCAGAGAGTGCAAGTACCGACACTGTACAAGTGCAGCAGGTTGAAGAAGCTGCCCCTGAAATTACTGAAGCTGCGCCTGAAGTTCCAGCCATCATCGTGCCTTCTGATGAAGAAATCATGGCCAAGCAAGACTCAACCATCATCATGACTGTGAACGGCACAGACATTCCCAAGTGGATTTATGACAATGCCTTCAATGACTCCGTCAACACCGCCAAAAAAGGTTCTTTTGCGGATGTTGATGAAGCCGCCATCCAAAAGACTATTGTGCATAATATAGTTGATATTGAAGTTCTTTACCAAGAAGCAGTCAAGCAAGGCTTCGCCATCAACGAAGCTGGTGGCGTCTTGCGTAGTAAAATCATCGGCGGTCGTTTCAAGAGTGAGGACGAATTCAAGCTCCGTCTTGCCAACGCAGGCATGACCGAAGTGCAGTTCGCACACCTCTGGCAGCAGCAAGCGTCGGTCAATGAATTGGTGGAGAAAAAGGTGCTCGCAGAAGTCTTCGTCACCGATGAAGAGCTCATGGCTCGCTATGAGGAAGACAAGCATAAATATGCCCGTACTCCTAAAGTGAAAGCCTCGCATATCCTTATTAAAGTTGAAGAAAATGCTACAGATGAAGATAAAGCCGCAGCTCTCGCCAAGGCTGAAGCTCTGCACAAGCAAGCCATAGACGGTGCTGACTTTGCTGCCCTTGCCACAGAAAATAGCGATTGCCCAAGCGGCAAAAAGGGTGGCGACTTAGGCTTCTTCCATGAAAAGAAGATGGTCCCAGAATTTTCTGAGGTCGCTTTTGCGCTGAAGATGGACGAAATCAGCGGCATTGTGGAAACCAAATTCGGCTACCACATCATCAAAAAGACTGGCGAACAAGGCCCTGTGGCATCCTTTGATGAAGTTGCAGACCAGCTCGCAGAAATCATTTTGCATGACCGTGGCCGCGACGTCTTTTCCGCCTACAAAGAAGACCTCGTAAACAAAGCTGTCATCGTCTTCCATAATGCTGACTTGGAGGCGGCTTATGCCAGAAAATAGCACGAATATACAGTGTCTTAGCCTCATGAAAGGGCACAATAATACGGGTTTCACTCTTGTGGAATTGCTGGTTGTCATCGCTGTTTTGGCCATTCTCGTCACAGCGGTGCTGCCCTTTGGCGGCCGCATGATGGACCAAACCAAGAAGGACAAGACGGTTCAACTGCTCGAATCCATCCGCTTCGGTCTCATTGGTGCGGAATACGCCTACGATGCCAACGGTAACCGCGTCATTGGCGGCTACATTGGTGACTTTGGCGAACTGCCTGATTTGATTGTGCATGTGTGGGACACGGATAATAAAGCGTGGCTCATTCGCCATGAAGAGGATAACGCCCTGCCAGACCTCTATGACACCACCGTGGCCAACGACTACGACAAGTTCAACCAGAACGCCATGCCTCTTGCCTTGTGGACCAATTTCGTCAGCGTCAACGGAACCTATCAGAGCATTGTTGATAAAGACGATTGGCATGGTCCCTATGTCGTCCAGACGCGTGACGATTTCACCAACGATGACGACGTGTTTACGTATACAGCTCCAAGCAGTAGTGAAGATTTTTCCAATGACGATGACGTAGATGAAAACCGTAAGTTCTGGCTTCGTCAAGGTGGTGGCCGCCTCATCGACGGTTGGGGTTCTGCCTTGCTCTTCTATATGGACGATGAAGACCTGTATGTCGTAAGTGCTGGTTCTGACAGGCGTATCAATTATGGTGATTATTATCTGATTGAAGATCCTGATTCAGACGATGTCTACGACAACGGCCCTGCCGACACCAGTCTTTCTGGCAATGAAGACAATATCGTCATGGTCCTGACCAAAGAACAATGGGATTTGACCAACCAGAAGGCCACTATCACGCGCTTAAAGCTCCAAGACCTGAAAGCTGGCATCATTGGGCAGCGTGGCCATGTCACTGGTGGCGTTAAGCAACCCAATGGTTTTGTTGCCGATATTGGTGGTCTTGAGACCTTGGTTGGTTCGTATGTGTATAAGGAAGGTGTAGATACCCACGTTTATAAGTGCATTTTACGCCATGAATCTTCGTCTTCTGAAGGACTTCCGTCTAGTGACGGCGGAGATAATGCTTATTGGGAAGGCATCGAAGTCGATGATTTGGATACCAGCATATATACCGCAAGCCGCACTGCCGACTATCCCTTTGCCACCATGTGGCAGGAGGACCGTACCTATTACGAAGCACAGCCGCATCTTCTCTTAACGAATGCGGACTATGTGTATACTGAAGATGATGAAACAGGTGATATCACCTATTATCGCTACGTCAGCAATGAAGATGATACAACATCTAAGCCAACATCTTCTTCAACTGAATGGGCCGAGGATGACACCTTTGCAGGGCAAGAGTGGGTGCTTGAGCATAAGACCTCTACCACCTACACAAGCGAAATCCTGAACCCATGGACCTATTACAGCTCTGTAGAGTTCGGAGCAGGTTGGCGTGGTCCGTATACGTCGTATACCTCTGATCCTCTCACCGACGGTTGGGGCCGTGAAATCGTGCTCGAAATGGACAAGGGTAGTCTTGTTCTACGCAGCTATGGCCCTGATGGTCTGACTGGTGGCACGTACGAAGACGATGACATCACCGAAACCATTGCGCACTCTGACTATGCTGTGCCTGCAACGGTGAAGGTGTATGAGCAGTCGGCGGATACTACTAATAACATACCAGCTGTTAGCATGGCGAGTAGTTCTGAAACTTTAAAAAGTTATGTGTCTGTCTACTCAGCTTTTAATGGCGGGGTGGGCTACTTCAATGCACTTATTGATAATACAGATGAGACAACATCAACTACAAATGGTGTTTTCTACTTCACCAGTGAAGCGGGGCATGAAAGTGGGCCTTTCTTAGTTGATGGCGGAAGTGTCAATATTGTTGAGGGTCTCAGCGCCTCTAATCGCCCTACTGGGGATGGAGTCTGGATTCCCATTGGCAAGGTAATGGTAGTATTTCGTCATTATAATTATTTAAGTTATGACGATTCTACAACCTCAAGTTCAACTTATGCCTCGCCAGATACGAGTACAAAGTACGGCACGTCGGGCTGGAACAATGGCACCTACGGTACCCTTGGGGGCTACCAACGTACTTTCCTCATCCATTCTCGCACCAATCCTGAGCTTGTCTTGGGTGAAGAATAAAGACAAATAGGCTAACCATCACAACCCTTTAACTAACAGGACCTCTCCATGAAAAAAGCCCTTGCCTTCATCATGCTTGCCCTGTGTCTCATCATGGGCACAATGGGTACAGCGGTGGACAGCCATGCCCACAGCCGCGCCGGTTTGGAAAAAGTCACCTTGTATACCGAAGTGCCAACTCCAGACCACCTTGCTTTCTATCTCGAAGCCTATGTTAACCAACGTAAGGGCGAAGATGGCCGTGGCAACCGCTTCTTCCTCATGGACTTTGAAAAGGTTGAAATGCAAGGCAATAAGGCCCTTGTTCATGGCGAAGTTGTGGACCAAAAGAAAGGCCAGACTACCATTGAAGTCTTCACCTTTGTGCGCAACAAGGACGAATCTTGGAACCACATTGACGCTGATGGTACGCTCATCGAGAAAGAAGTGTACACCATGGTGGAACCAGACAAGACCAAGATTTGGCGCATGGGCGGTGCTGGCCTCTTACTTCTCTTGCTCCTTGGCATCAACATCCGCCGCATGCTGAAAAAGAAAAAGGCTGCTAAATAAGCCATATCCATATTACCCTGTCGTGGGCGATGGTCTTATGGTTCCCTATAATCTCTTTATAGTTTCCACCCATAAGCACGTCCATGGCAGGGCCTATCCTCTCATGACAAAGGTTCCACAATGATAGCGTGTACAAATCTCATGGTAGAATGCCCTCTCTTTCCTCTTTTCCTTGTAGCCGCCATCCTTTTTGGCCTTGCTGTGGGCAGCTTTAGCGGTTGCATGAGCTACCGTATTGCCCATGAATGGCAACTATTCAAGCCATCAGGCTCCCATTGCCCAAGCTGTAAAAAGGCTCTGCGATGGTATGAAAATATTCCGCTTCTCAGCTTCATTTTACAACGGGGCACATGCCGTGGCTGTGCTGCGAAACTGTCTATCATCTATCCTATTGCGGAATTATCCTACGCCTTGTGGTCTGCATTTTTATTCTGGAGATATGGACTTACCGTTGAATATGGCGTGTTTATGGCCATTGGTTTGGTGCTTTTGCTCATTTCCATGGTAGACCTTGAGGCCTATTTTATCCCAGATTTGTTCGTCACTGTGGGCTGTGTTCTTGCCGCTGGTGCGTCCATCATGGGCATTGGGGTGGGCATTAAAGACGCCGCCTTGGGTGCCGCTGTGGGTGCTGGCATCATGCAGGCTTTGCGCCTCATCTACATGCGCATGCGCCAAGAGGAAGGCATGGGCTATGGCGACGTGAAACTCTTGCTATTCCTCGGACTTTGTGTGGGATTACTGGGGCTTGCTTACGTTCTGCTCATGGCTTCGGTGCTGGCCATTGTGTGCACGCTCATAGCTAAGTGGGGCTCTGTGGACCGCTCTACCCGTCTGCCCTTTGGCCCTTATTTGTGCGCTGGCTGCGCCTTATACATGCTGTTTCACAGCGCAATTTTGCAGTTTTTTGGCTTCACATCGTAAGCAATCTGGGCCTTTATGTTCTTTTTGAGAATACATATCCTTCTTATGGCTTGCGTGGTCATGTACTCGTCACACACATGCCACGCGGCCAATATAGAACGCTGTCAAAGACTGGTCAACGAAGCCCAAGTCCTCTTCCAGAGTGGCACTTCCATGCACCAACAAGGCTACCACGACATGGCCTTGGATGTGTTTGAAAAAAGTCACGAGCTTTTGCTTGCGGCTGAAATGGAAGGACCTTCGTATATCCACAATCGTCTGGATAACGTTTTCACGGCCTATTATGCCAAACTTCATGCTATGGCCCCAGAATTGAGCGAAGAATTAACCATGCTACGTAGCCTCAGCCGCGCTATTTTCAGCGAAGAGGATATTGAGCAAGGCAAAATTCAAGCACACATGGACAATTTACTCACATACAAGCGAGAATTTCTCATCAGTGGTTTTCGCAAGGCGCAATACTATCTACCTATGATAAAAGAAGAATTTGCGCGTCAGGGCTTGCCAGCCAACCTAGCCTACATAGCCTTCATTGAAAGCTGTTTTGAACCAGAAGCCTTGTCCCATGCTGGTGCTCGCGGCATGTGGCAATTCATGCCAGCCACAGCAAGGGCCTATGGTCTTGAGGTTTCAGACGTCATTGACGAGCGGCTCGATCCAGAAAAATCCACTGTGGCCGCGGCCAAATATTTGAAAAAACTGTACGCGCAATTCGGCAATTGGCCACTAGCCATAGCCGCTTACAATTGTGGAGAAAACAGGCTTGCTAAAGCCTTGCGCACCACAGCATCGTCCACATTTTGGGATTTAGTGGCTCTTGAAAGCTTGCCAGCGGAAACACAAGACTATGTGCCCCGCTTCATCGCTGTGAATATTATCTCAAGTAATCTTAATCAGTTACAATTACATTAGTATAAAGCTATAATCAAAAGGTAGAGCATGACCACAGCCCTCACCGTCCTTACCATTATCGCAACCCTTGCCGCATTGGTCTTTTTCCACGAACTCGGGCATTTTGTGACGGCCAAATGTCTTGGCGTTGGCGTGAAAATCTTTTCCCTTGGCTTTGGCCCCAAGCTCATGGCCTGCACTGTGGGCGAGACGGAATACAGGCTATCGCTCATTCCTCTTGGTGGCTATGTGACCTTTAATGAGCCGGCATCAAAAAATACTGAACCATCTGCAATTGTTAGGAAATCCCAGAAAGACCGTAGCTTTGACAATGCTTCTGTGCTTGTGCGGACGCTCATCGTGCTAGCCGGTCCTGTGTGGAATTTCGTGCTGGCCTTTGTCATTTGTTGGGGGCTTTTTTGGGTCAATGGCATCACCACTATAGTGCCAGAAGTTGGCTATGTGGAGCCCAACAGCCCTGCTGCGCGCGCTGGTATTCTTGTGGGCGACAGGGTCATAGCCTTCGGTGAAGCTGGGAAAATGCATGAGCCATCTAGCTGTGGTCAAAACGTGGATTGGATGGACATCGTGCACACGGTTTCATCCAATACTGGCGCACCTTTACACATAAGCGTGCTGCGTAATGGGCAGGAAATGACGCTGGATATCATGCCCGTGCCAAGGTTGAAAATCGGCAACGATGGAAGCCTTATCACCGTCGGTCACGTTGGTTTTGCGCCCACAGGCGAACAGCAAAAGCGAGAGCTTGGCCTTATGGCTGCTGCCATGCATGGTGCTAATTTTACGTGGAATATTGTGGCTGAAACGGGCAAAGCCTTTGGCATGCTCATTATGGGGCATTTGCCATCGGACTCCATTGGCGGTCCCATCATGATTTCACAGGCTATCAGCGAGCATGCAGAGCGTGGCGCATCGGTGCTCTTTGCGCTCATTGCCATCATCAGCGTGAATCTTGGTCTGGTGAATTTGCTGCCGCTGCCAGTGCTCGACGGTGGGCATATTGTCATGTTCATGCTCGAAGCTGCGCGTGGTCGCCCTGTATCCGAAGCTGTGCAAAAGAATTTCCAGCGCGTGGGCCTTGCCCTGCTCCTCTTGCTCATGCTTTGGGGCACGTACAACGACGTCATGCGGATTTAAAGGCTATTCCTGCTCGCCTTGCTCAGGAGAGTTCACATCAGCTTGCACATCAGCTTGCACATCATTTTGCTCATTACTCTGTAAAGTCACGCTCGAATTGCTTTGTCCACCGGCAAGCATTTCGAGCGTTTTTGCGTCCACAGCCACATCGGGGTTAAATCGTGTCAGCAAGACTTTGCCGCCCACAGACACAGAAATGATGGTATCGCCTTTTTGTATGCCCAAGTTTGTTTCGAGCCATTCTGCTGAAAGGCTGATGCCGCCTTTTTTCGAAGTCGTCTTTAAAAAGTCGTATACTGGTTTCATGACTATTTCCTTTAATTTTGGTATTGGGTTAAAATGAATTATATTCGTATTTCGTGATAAAAGTCTACTTTGATAAAATTTAATAATCAAGATAAAAATATATTTTGCATAAAAAACTTTTTTCCTAAAAATCTCTATTCCTATTTTTGCCTATTTTTCGCCTTCTATGCAACATAACCTTGTTGAGTTTAACATAAACCTTATTATGGTATTAAAGTCCATAATTTATACAATTATCATTTTTTTTACATAAATTAGCTATTAACAAAAAAACAAAGATAGGGTATTTCTTACAAAAGAAGATGTTTGAAGCCATTTTCAGTAATCAAGATAAAGGCCATATCATGACACAAAGCATTATTGACATCGGTTTAGACAATATTTGGCAAAACCGTCAGTATCATAATGAGGCTGCTGAACGTATACAAGAGCATACGGGTGAACTTATGCCGATGGCCTCATGGACGGTCATAAGCAAAAAACGCATCCTGCTGCATTTTAGGCAATCTTTGGCCTTTGAGCGCGTGGACATTTTCTTGAAAGAGAATGCAGAGCTCTTGCCCAATGAGAAGGTCATCTTGTTTTGGCTTGCCAAAGTGTATGGTGAGTCCATGAATACTGTGGAATTATACTGCAACTATGTTGTGCGCTTTATCAATTATGCCCAGAAAGATTTTCATCATGTAACATACATTGATATCGATGCCTTTCTGCGCCATCTCAGTGCACAAAATATGAAACCCAATACCATAAACACCATCGGTGCGACCTTGAAGAGCTTTTTTAGAACCATGACTGATGCACGTTTTATGGAATATAATCCTACATCGTTCATTAAGAAAGCAAAGAAAGCACATAAGGCCACAGTGCAAGGGCACTTACAGCACAGTTTAAGCTCCGATGAAATGAAGACCTTGCTAGATTATATGAAAGAGCATGCGCCTATACGTGACTACATTATAGTACACATTTTATATACAACAGGATTGCGTGCAGTTGAACTGTGTAGTCTGCGTTGGGAAGATTTAGTAGAGTGGCAGGGTGCTTGGTACTTTCATGTTATAGGCAAAGGATCCAAAGCTCGCCGTGTCTATGTGCCCAAAATATCTATGAATGAACTCATGCATTTTCGCCAAACAGTTTTCTGCATGCCACCATACATGCCAGCACCGCACCTTGAACTGCTTCCCATAGTGTCCAGCATGCGTAATGTGAAAAATCATATCACACGGCATTCTATATTCAGGATTGTACGCACATGGGTAGAGTTAGGCCTCGGTAAAAATGTATCGCCGCACTGGTTACGGCATACATGTTTCACGCAATTACGACTGCGTGGTGCTACTATTGAAGCTATACAAGCCAGTGCTGGACATAGTAGTATAGAGACAACCATGCAATACAACGAAGCCGCAGCCCTCATGAAGCCAGCTGGTAAAGTCTTTGACGAGGATCTTTAGTATTTGTCCTATATTCTATGGCGCATTCTGCATACAATAAAGACCAGCTATACGCCTGTTTATAATCTTGCCCATTGGAACCATCTTCTATATATAGAGACAGTATAACCGTGGAGAAAAACAATGCAGACATCATTCCTACGCTATTTTATATGTGGTTTTCTTATGGGTACAGCGGACACAATCCCTGGTGTATCCGGTGGTACAATAGCTTTTATTACAGGTATTTATAAACAACTACTCGATGCCATCCAGTCTGTGAATGGCCACTTTGCACGCCTCATATTCCGAGGTCGCATCAAAGAAGCCTTATCGCTCATACCTTGGAATTTTTGCATACCTTTAGTGCTCGGTATAGGCACAGCTATTTTTTCCTTGGCCAAAATTGTGGTCTACCTTTTACACACGTATCCAAGCTTTTTGTGGGCCTTCTTTTTTGGCCTCATCCTCGCATCATTATTCTTTTTATTACAGGAACTTAAGCAGGCGCAAGGCTTTGTCGTAAGCAGTATTAGCCTGTTTTTCTGCGGAATTGGCCTCGCACTCTGGCTGACCTTCGCTGAGGCCATGACGCTTTCCCATAGCCCCATCATCCTCTTTATGTCGGGATTTATCGCCATTTGCGCCATGATTTTGCCAGGCATATCTGGCTCTTTCCTGCTCGTCCTTTTGGGCCAATATCAATTCGTACTTCAATCCATAAGCACACTGCAATTCGATGTCATCGCGACTTTTGGACTAGGAGCCTTGTGTGGCTTGCTGTCTTTTTCACGCCTCATTAGCTATTGTTTGGAACACTATTTCAGGCCATGCCTCGCCTTTTTGTCTGGTATTTTAGCAGGATCTCTTGTTATGTTGTGGCCATATACAGAGTGTACAAGCCAAAGTCCTACAACGCTCATGCTCATTACAGGGCTTTTGCTTCTGGGATTAAGTATTCCCCTTGTTTTACATAGGATTATGCTGCACAAACGCTAAAGAGTAGAGTGTGACTCTACATCACACCATTATTCCATCATGTATGAGCGAGGGCCATGGTCTCACCATTTCCACCATGTCCGCCTCCATCGCCGCCATCCCCATCATCATTATCCACAAGACACAGCTTATATTTCTGCGTTTTACGCACCACAGTAAATTGACTAATCTTCAAGCATTTGGCCACCTTGCTCTTGTAGGGCGGATATGAGCATGCGTTTCTTAAGCTCTTCCACAGCGTCTTTCAGGGAATGACTTTGGATAAATTTGGGCATTACAGACGGCAAATCTTGCAGCATATGGCTTGGTAAGTCGTCCATATCGAACATTTCCCTATCGCACATAGTATGCAAATACTGCACAAGTCCATGTAATTCCAGAACATTACCCATCCAGGCATAATTTGCCAAAGCATTAAGTATGGCCGCAGAAAAGGTTCTTTACCTCGAAAATAGGTAAAAAAATATGTGCATTGTCAATACGAAGCACGCAATATGCAGGAAGCATGAAGGAATGAGGGCAGCAAAAAGGCTCGCCTCAAGCTAACGTGGGATAAAATGGCTTTCTACGGTATTGAGAACATGGGCTAATAATGCCGCCTTGTATGCAGGAATAGGGCGTTTATTGGCTTCGTATTCGCTGATATGGCCTTGTGGCACGTCGATGGCTACAGCCAGTTGCTTTTGTGTCATGCTGGCTCGCAAGCGTGCGCCTTTGAGCATGCGGCCTATACGTTCACGCTCTGCCATTGGGGGAATGGTGGTATATTCTTCCGTCGCGTTAAAGACCTCCCCACCCAAACGCTTAACAAGCTCCACCACAAGAGGAAGAGCATCACATGGCAAGGCAATAAGCGCATGGCTTATAAATCCATTGGACTTGGGGCTTGAGATGGTTTGCATGGTCATACGATCTCCTACAATTTAATAAGGTGCTTTCTCTCGTGAACCCACATAGTCAAAGCGACAAAGAATAATCTGAATACTATCGCCTTCTTCTATCACTTCCCACACAGCAACTTTTCAATATGTTATATGGCAATGCATGCGGTTTGTACCCTTCAACATACCAAGGCTTTGCCAACCACGATTATATGGCTTGCCTGCCGTTTCTCGCAAATCCTGCTCCAGAAATTCCATAATAGCGCGTTCGTTCTCTTTGAGTTGCTCACGACCTTTCATGGCTTTTTTGGTATACTGAATACTAACAGCATGCACATGTGTCCCTTCTTGATATAAAATATATCGTCATATGAGATATTATCAAGATAGATTTGGCAGTATGAAAGATGTCCACACTCGCCGGTCAGGCATTTTTTACCGTCTTCCGCTGTCATTTTCAACTGGTGAGAATTTGTAACTGTTTCCCCACACACAGGCCAACGGCAATCTAATTTGCCAAAGTTCTGAAATGTATTATCAATTTTCGTAAATGATCTATATCATACAAGTTATCTCTTAGAATGGAGGCCATGCTAACGTTCTTTGTTAGGGATTCTTTATAAGTTCTGACAAGGTTAAGAACTATCTTGCGCATAATATAAAGATTTTTTAGGTGCTGTTAGAAATTAGATTGCCGTGATCAGATGTCAGCTACAAGTAAAAATCCTTTGACAAAATAAAAATAGTTAGATATCGAAACACGCATGTATGAAAATGAAATTCATTATTGTCTAGAAGAGGAAGTGCGCTCCACTCTTATTCTGTGTGACTTTGACGGCACGCTTACTAATCGTGATACATTGCCACTGTTTTTGCGCTTTGCTGGTGGTTTTCGTTTTTATTTTTATCTACCACTCTTAGTTAGCTTTGTTATTCTATACAAACTCAAAGTCATGACAGCCCAACAAGCTAAAGAAGCCCTTTTATCGTGCCTGTTTAAGGGATGTTCTGAAGATGATTTGAATACGCTTGGCGCACGTTTTAGTCACATACTCCTTAGCAATAAAGACAGGTATTTTAGAAAAAAAGCTCTAGAGTACTTATGTAGCGAGCGAGATAAAGGCTCACGTATAGTTATAGTTTCTGCATCCCCTGACACATGGATTACACCTTTTGCAAAAAGTCTAGGTATAGAGTTAATCTCATCACGTTTACAGTATCATAAAGGATTTTTCACGGGTAAATTTCATGGAAAGAACTGCAATAATCAGGAAAAAGTCGCTCGAATTCGCGCAGAAATACCTGAACTATCCTCTTACTTCATTAAGTCCTTTGGCGACACAGAAGGTGATGCAGCAATGCTTCGCCTTGCTCATGAAAAATACTACCGCTTTTTCAAGTAATATTTAGGATTGTAAAATGAAAGGCACATTTACAATGCCATCTGTTTTACGTCTCATGCGTATTTCACAATATACCAAAAATATTTTTGTTTTTTTCCCTCTTTTTTTTAGTGCGAACCTATTTAATCTTTCCTTGCTCACAAACTCTTGTATCATGTTTATAAGTTTTTGCTTTGTGGCAAGTTCTATTTATATTCTTAATGATATCCGTGATGTAGAAGAAGATAGAAATCATCCCACCAAATGCATGCGTCCTATTGCAAGTGGCGAAGTACGGCCTCGTGTGGCTGTTTTATTTTCCGCTTGTCTCTTTATTATTTCCTTTACTATTGCATATAGCCTATCAATTCCATGCGCTATGGTCATTCTTACCTATTTTAGTCTGAATATTTTTTATGTTTATTTTGCAAAAAACTACGCAATTATTGACATTGCTTGTATCTCCATTGGATTTGTCTTACGTACCATTGCAGGATCATTTGCTATAGACCATAGTTTAAGCCATTGGCTTACGCTTATGGTCTTTTTGCTTTGTATGTTCCTAGCACTTGGTAAACGCTGGGATGATATGTGTCTTGAAAAGAATGAACAAACAACGGGAAAGATACGTGATTCAATTAAATCGTATTCACGTCCATTCATTCTTGCAAGTATGACATTCTTGAGTACTATCAATACAGTATGTTATATCTTGTACACCATTATTCCAAGCAACACATACTATGCATTGCCAGAACTTTTATATACTACAAGCTTATGGGTTATCCTTGGGAACATGCGTTACTTACAAATTGCCTTTGTGGATGAAAAAAGTGCCTCACCTACGCGGATATTCTTGTATGACAGGGGTATACAATCCTGTGTATGTTTGTGGACAATCCATTTAATAGTCTTATTGTATGTGTAGTATTATGAAAAAAATCATGCAATACTGGGCCGAAGTACCACAAGTACAAAGGGAATTTATTCTTTTTCTCCTTTGTGGAGGAACTGCGGCCACTGCCAATATTATTTCCCGCTACGTATTTTTCTTTATTTTAACTTACTCTGTGTCTATTGTCTTAGCTTATATAGTTGGCATGGTCATAGCTTTCACTCTATTTAAAATTATTGTTTTTCGTGTAAAAGAGAAAAAAGACTTAGTAAAAGAAGTTATATCTTTTACTCTAGTTAATATACTTGGCATGCTCCTTACGCTTGCCTTGAGTACATTCTTGGCTGAACTCTTTTTCCCATACATCAACTTTACTTTCTATCCCTATGATGTTGCACATATTTTAGGGGTCATGGCCCCCGTTATCACTAGCTATTTTCTACACAAACATTTTACCTTCGCTAGGAAAAGAACATGATTGTAACAAGCTGGAATAATTATCCAAAAATTGATACGACCCTAAAGTACATGCATACTCGCAGTGATGTAATAAAGGCTATTGAAGGCTTACAAGGGAGCACTATTGCTCGAGGTAATGGGCGCTGTTACGGAGATGGTGCCACCAATCCCAATCTCGTGCTTTCAACCCTTACCTTAGACAAGATGGTTGATTTTAATGAGGATAATGGACTTCTCATTGCTGAAGCAGGTGTTACACTTGCCGACATTGTGGATACCTTTGCCCCACGAGGTTGGTTCCTACCAGTAACACCTGGGACAAAGCTCATCACCTTAGGTGGTGCCATTGGATCTGACGTGCATGGTAAAAATCACCATGTGGCAGGAACTTTTGGTCAACATATCCTTTGGATGGATATCATTACTGCCGAAAAAGGTCTTATGCGCGCCTCGCTACAGGAAAATACAGATCTGTTCCACGCTACATGTGGCGGACAAGGCTTAACAGGTATTATCACTCAAGTTGCCTTACAATTAGTTAAAATTCCAAGCACTTGGATAAAGCAATACTCAATAAAGACAAAAAATCTTGCTGAAATTATGGAAGCTTTTGAACAATATGAAAGTTCCCCATTTTCCGTTGCTTGGATAGACTGCATTAAGACTGGTGAGGACATGGGCCGATCTATTCTTATGTGTGGCGATTTTGCAAGTAAAGAAGAGTTGGGTGCTGCCTTTCATGGCAAAGAGTTAAGCGTCAAACGCCCGCTTGCTTTGTCTATTCCTCTTGATTTTCCGTCCATCGCCCTAAATCCGCTCTCAGTAAAAGCCTTCAATATGCTCTACTATGGTAAGGCCCCAGCTGGTACAAAAGAAAGCTTTGTTTCATACAATAGCTTCTTCTATCCCCTTGATAGTATTGACATGTGGAACCGTATCTATGGTAAGCGTGGCTTTTTACAATATCAGTTTGTACTACCTAAGGAAGCTGGTAAAAAGGGCTTGCCTTTCATTTTGAACCGTATTGCAAAAAGTGGCTTGGGTTCATTCTTGGCAGTTCTGAAGCTTTTCGGCAAGCAAGATAACCCTAAGGGTAATATTTCCTTCCCTACAGAAGGCTATACTCTTGCGCTCGACTTCCCTATTAGTAAAAAACTATTCCCTCTTCTTGATGAACTTGATGCCATTGTATTGGATTATGGTGGTCGCCATTATCTTACAAAAGATGCACGCATGAGTTCTTATACATTCAAGAAAGGCTATGGAAAACTGTTAGACGATTTCCTTGAAGTCAAAGCACTATGGGATCCTAAGACAATTTTCACATCTTCACAGTCACAGAGACTTTTCTAATAAAGAATTTGGAGTTTATCATGAAAAAAATACTTATCCTTGGGGCAAGTTCAGATATTGCAAGAGCCAGTGCACTTTCATTTTTACATGATGGTTGGGAAGTTGCACTTGCAGGTCGTGATATTTGTACATTATACGATATTGCCCAAGATTTGAAAATACGTTCAAATGCAGTAGCAGATATTGACTGCTACGAGCTTGACGTCAATAATAAAGAGACTTTTTCATCCCTTTGGCAATCTTTAGATCAGCTGCCAGATGCTGTTCTCTGTGCAGTAGGCTATCTTGGTAATCAAGACAAGGCACGCTATGATGATAGCGAAGCTACTAAAATTCTAAGCACAAATTTCACATCCCTTGTGCCTATTTTAAGCCAAGTGGCCGCGGACTTTGAAAAACGCAAGTCTGGTCTGATTATTGGTATTAGCTCCGTTGCTGGCGATCGCGGCCGCGCATCAAATTACACCTATGGCGCTGCCAAAGCAGGATTTACAGCCTATTTATCTGGCCTGCGCAATCGCCTTGCTAAAGATAATGTGCATGTTATCACTGTAAACCCTGGTTTTGTAGCGACGAGGATGACTGAAGATTTGCAACTTCCTGCTGTGTTGACTGCAAGTCCCAAAGATGTTGCTCAAGATATTATGAAAGCAGTGCATAAAAAACGGAATGTTATCTATACTAAATGGTTTTGGCGTTATATTATGCTTTGCGTGTGCGCTGTACCTGAGTGTATTTTTAAAAAATTAAAGTTTTAATTAGGCAATAGCTACATCTTTGACTAAGCGTTTATAGAGCTATAGGAGTTAGCAAGTGCAGACTATACAAGGCCATAAAAAGGTTAAGAATAGAAAACACAATAAAAATGCAACAAGTATTCAATCAAAGCCATCGGTGCCAACGACAATTGAAGTCGCACCACCAAAAGAAGAGCGCGACATCCTTCTTTGCATTGCTGTTGCGTTGTTGTTTGTGTATGTGCTTGCTAATATTTTTATTGGAAGTGTCGTTTTTTTCTATACTTTTCCAGAACAGTACGCTTGGTCAGAACTTATGATCAATTATCAAGCAGGATTTATACGCCGCGGTTTGATAGGCGACATATTATGGCAGACCAAGGAAGTTTTTGATTTTCGCTTTACAGCCATGCTTCTTGTCTTGATGTGCTTGATTGTGTTTTATATCTTGATGTATAAAAAACTCATAAATGCGTATGATAAATATCTTGTGTTTTTCTTGTGTGCAAGCCCAACCCTTTTGATTTTCTTGCCTGTCAACCTAGCTGAACTTTTTAGAAAAGATATTTTTATTCTTACTGCTCTTTTATTGCAGTTTGATTTTATATCACAATATATTCAGCAAAAAATATCAACGTATAAAGTGTACACATTTGTTTTAATTTTATTTCTTGTTGGAACATTAATTCATGAAATATTGATATTTTTTACTTTATTGCCAGCACTTCTCTTATGGCAAGAAGAGTGTAAAAGAGGTCGTGGAGCTTTTGCCTTCATTGGAATAGGTGTTGTTCTCGCCACTGTAACACTATTTATCGGGATGCATTTGGGGACACGAGAGCAAGCAGAGATAATAGCGCAGTCGTGGGAGTCTTTACTAGAATTACCTCAAGGGTTACTTATAAGTAAAAACTACGCTTTAGAGTGGTTTGGTACAGATATTCATTATCTATGGAACGAAATGAGTTTAGGTCGCGCCTTGTGGCTCGGTGCATTTTATACAACTATTGCTTTTTTTCTAGGGGCTTTACCGCTTATCGTAGTGTATTACGCCTATGATTTTAAAGGAAGTATAAAAAACTATTTTACCATTCCTTATTATCCTTTTTTTCTTATTTTTGCTCTGATATTTCCGTTTTGTCTTTTTATTATGTTATTAGATCATGGTCGTGTTGTGTTTTTTACCATGTCATACTATCTGTTTTTCTTTATCACTATGCAAGAAATATCTCCTAAAAAGAAAAGAGTGGAATATATAACTTTTATTAATCACCTACTTCAGAACTGTAAATTCTATTGCTTTATCCTCTGTCTTGTTCTTTTATATGCTTGTACTTGGCGTGTAGTGACCTACCGACACGAGCATATTCTGCAGGTCTCAATGCCAATGAAAGCTTTATTGATATCACTAGATATTTTCCCCTGTTCACTTCCACCGCAATAACCGTCGTAAGACTATTTTTCAAGGAATAACTATGAAAACTATACAAGCAACCAAAAAAAATAAAAGAAAGCGCTGTGATTATATACCCAATCGTGAATTAGCTGTAACACCTAAGCCACAACGCGATACTTTGCTTATTGTAGCTGTTGCCTTGCTCCTTATCTATGTCTTTAGCCAATGCATCATATCAAGTATTGCTTTTTACTTTAAGTTCCCAGATGATTATGCTTGGACAGAACTTATGATTAACTATCGCGGCGGCTTCATACGGCGCGGTTTGCTCGGAGAATTTTTATGGCAAATTAAAGAAGTTTTTGACTTGCGCATTGCTGCTATGTTCCTCATCTACGAGTGTTTTATTATATATTATTTTGTACTTTATAAAAAGCTGACGCAAGCTTATGACAAATACCTTGTATTTTTCTTATGCGCCAGTCCTGCTTTATTTATTTTCTTGCCTATCAATTCCATTAATGCCTTTAAGAAAGATAGTTTTATTCTTGTTGCCCTTTTGCTTGTTTTTCATTTTATATCTCAATATATGCAGCAGAAAATATCTACATGTAAAGTGTATGCATATACTTTTTTCCTCTTTATTTTGGGAACATTAATCCATGAAATTTTGATATTCTATATTTTATTGCCAGCCATGCTTTTGTGGCAAGAGGAGTATAAAAAGGGTAGAGGGGCCATAGCATTCGTTGCCATTGGTTTTGTTATCGCTTCTACAACACTTTTTGTATACCTAAACTTTGGTACAACAGAACACAGATTTGCCATAGCACAATCATGGGAGTCTTTTTTGTGTTTACCTGAAGGCGTACTTAACGATAGTGATAGTGCTATTACATGGATTGACAAGGATATTGAATATGCATGGAGTCATATGCGGACTGGTCTTGCTTTCTTCATAAATACTTTGTCTACCATCATTGCCTTTTGCCTAAGTATGATTCCTATAGGAGTATTATATTACACTTACAATGTACGAAAAAGTATTCAAACGTATTTCACAATACCTTTTTATCAGTTTTTTCTTGGTATTGCTCTTATATTTCCCCTATCACTGTTTTTCATGATAACGGACCATGGACGTGTTATCTCATTTAGCGCAATATATTACGTTCTTTTCTTTCTTACTATGCAAGAAGTTCGTCCACAAAGTCCGCATGTGCAGTATAGAAAGCTTATAAATTCTATGCAGCTCAACAATAAATTGCGTGCTAAAGTACTTTTGGGTATTCTTTTATATGGCTGCACGTGGCGCGTCATTTCTGTTAGTACAGATATTATATTACAATTTTCCATGCCCATGAGGGAATTATTAAGAGCGCTTGGCTTGTGGTCGTAGATGGTCACTTTGTCCCTTGATGTATCTGAACTGCCTTGTTTTTTACTTATAGCTCTAAAAAACCTTGATAAAATTTATAGTTCACTATATGAAGCCTCAGTAATGAAAACGAAATTCAAATTCATCCATTCTTATCAGTAGGAAACTTGAGAGTCTATGCATAGAGCAAAAAAAAGAGGACATAACGCTTTTTTAGTAAAAGCCTATAAGTCTGTTGCGTGCTTTGTGCAATCGTCTTTCTCTCTCTCTCTCTCTCTCTCTCTCTCTCTCTCTCTCTCTCTTCTAGGCCTGCCAGCTTTTTCATATTCCCAAAGGCGAAGTCTCTGTATCGTAATGCAAAGCCTGTGCAAATGTGGCTTTGTGTTTCTTTGTGGAGTTCTGCGCCTTTTTTTGTTTCTCAACAATCCTTTGTATATTCCGACTTTTTATAGGCAATTTACTTTTTAGTTTTTTGCCTATTTTTTATTGCTGCAACAAAAATTTATCATCACTAATAGCTACGGAGTGTATTATGCAAAACAGAACTCAATGCATGTTGGCTTTGCTAATTGTGTTACTCGTGGCTTTTTTTGCGCTCGACACACCAGAATTGTATAAAAATTTGTTCAGTGGGAAGAAAGAGCTCACTGAACAAGAACAATACGAACTATTTGTTGCACAACAGCGACAGAAGAAGGAAGAAAAGCCAAAAGAGAAGAAAATTGACAGTTCTGCAGCTAGTTTACAAAAGAAAATACAAAAGCAAGCAGAAGTTGACGCCATGCTTTTAGCAGAACTTCAAAGTGGAGCCTATACTTTTGAGGAGCCTTTTGTTTTTGTTGACCCATACAATCAATCCCCTTTAAGTGCTATCGCTCTTTTTTACAACAGAAGAGCCTATGCAAATTTCTATCCATATTGCAGGCGACCATAAGAATGATGAAATAAACTTTACTTTTGATGATTTTAATACCGAGCATGCCATTCCTATCTATGGCTTATATCCTAATAGGGTGAATGAGATAACCCTATTAGCAAACTCACAATCTCTGATTGTCCACGAAAAAGTGAGCCACACGCTCATGAATTTTTGAGCCACTAACGCTCACGAAAAAGTGAGCCACCTTAATTTTGTTTTTTTGAGGTTTTGAGGCGATACGACTCCCCG
>JAWXUA010000012.1:0-33635 GCA_044433065.1 Pseudomonadota bacterium | reverse complement strand
CAGCCTAGTCTAGCTGTGCAGGTAGCTCCAGCAGTATCACCGCATAGCTCTCCAGTCTACATGGAGATTGATATAGATGCATATATAAAGGTGCGCCGCCTCCTCCTAACCCCACAGGGGGCTCAGGTGCTGGCTCTGGCTTACCTAGGGGGGCTGACAGAGCTATGAGGCCTGCTGTCCCGTTATCCGCCTGCCTAGGTGGGAGGACAGCGGGACAGCGACTACAATACCATGCTCTATGGAAGTACCTAATCGTGTAACTTCAGTGATATTACTGCATAGGCAATAAAAATATTTATAACTATGTATTTTGGGTATCCATTACAAAAAAATTTAAAATTTTTTAAAAAAACCTCAAAAAATGGCATTTTGCACTCCTCCCCAAACCTTGTGAGGGGCAGGTAAAAAAATATGCGTGATGTCTCGGCAAAAAATGGACTACTATGTTGTTGCAGACTGTCCCCGATGGTTAGCTGACTTTAATGTGCGACTATCACGGTGTCCCGTTGTCCTCCTCTCTAGAGAGGAGGACAACGGGACACATGTGAAAAGGAGGGCTAAGCGTTATTCTCTGTGGAAATCTCCAAACGCATACCGCCCGTGACAATATTATATCGGCTACAAAGACGGTGCACAGTACTCTTGGAGAGCGTTAATACATCCGCAATTTCTCGACACGTTTTTCCTGTTTCGGCCAGCGCCTTAATTTTGGCGATTTTGTCGCTCTCTGGGTTGTGGTATTTCCAAACAGATTTTCCGTCCTCAATAACAAGCTGAGCTTCAAAATCTTGAGCATCGTCGCCATGAAGGTAACGAGCCTTCGTCAAATGCACTGAAATGCGCGCCCCATCCTCCGCAACATATCCTTGGGGACGCGTGAGTTGGATGACGGTGTCCAAGATATCTTCTTTGGCACTGGTACCACGCTGAGAGCCGTTTTTACCTGCATGGTGTACGAGCAGGACAGTAACCCCACGTCGTCGTAGGGACAAAATCCATTCTTGGACGGGAAGCCAGTACTCCTCCGAGTTAGCTTGCCCAGTACGACATAGAGTACTGATGTTGTCTAGTACTATTAAACGAGCATCCTGAATGAGTTGATTAATGGCGGCTTGGCCTTCCTGTGTTGCGATATTGGGCATGGCCACGTCCCCCTGTAAATCAGGAGTCATAATTCTAAAAAACCCCTCTGGCGGCTGCTGTGATCCGCCTGAAATTATACCTTGTACCCGTTTGTACATGGCAAATAGTGGCATCTCGCCGTCAACATACAGCACTGGTTGAGGAACCTCGGCAGTCCACGAAAAAACACTGCCACCACTCGCCACTGCATACGCCATATGTAGAGCACAGTAGGTTTTGCCGATTCCACGAGCCGCATACAACATACATAGGCCCTGCTCAGGGAGTACTGGACTGAGTAGCTGGCCTCGATTTGGGACATCGAGGGTCGCGAGTTCGTGTGCAGTGACAACTCGCAGTGTGCGCCCTGCGCCTACTGTCGTGAGAGTCGAAAATTCTGCCTGAGGCTGTACAGGCTCTAAGGTCTGAGCATGCTCAATGCACTCCGAAACGCGTTCAAGGCCATGCTTAGTGTGCAAATCGTTAAAATCTATGCTCTCGCCATCCATACTAGGAGGAATAGCAACTGCAGCCCCTATGCTTTTGGCGGTAGCTATGGCTTTTGTGACGCCGACATTACTAGATGAGCCACAATCGTTATCCGCGCATACAACAATTTTATAATCAGTGTATTTTGCTCGCATAGACTGAGCTACTGCTAGGAGATTTCCTGCATTAAATGCAATAACGACTGTATTACCAGTGGCCATATGGATACTTGCCGCCGTTGCGTATCCTTCTGCGATACAAAGGGGTTTCTCCTTGCTTACGTCGTCTTTTGCTGGAATTGAATAAAAACCTCCCTGTAGACGACCACCTCGCAGGAAAATTTTACTTTTCCCATCCTGTGAAATGAGTTGCAATGACTGCATACCATTTTCACCCATTACCGGAATAATCAGAGTTCCATCCCCAGTTGCGCGTAGCCCAAAGCTTGGGACCTGTTTTTTCTCTAAGTAAGGATGAGTAGTGACGGCTGACGCGTGTTCCCACATTTGACTAGCATTTTGCGCCGCTTGTGCATGCTTCAAACGCGTCTGACGTTTTTGTTGCTCGATAGCATGCTGTATTGCCACGGAGTTTTGCTGATAGTTCGGCTTTTCACCTTTACCCAACAAAACTTTACCTCCCTCACCACTGCGCCAATCGTGCCACCATAGAACAAAAGGTGCTTGGGTTCCAATACTATAGCGGCCATTTTGGGAGTTAGGTTTATCTCGTGTTGGACAACGCTGGATTTCTCCATTTGCGACTATGTACTGCGGCTCAAGGCCATGCTGAAGTAAAATATTTCGCGCATCCTCAAGAAGCGTATCAAGATTGGAGTGCGTGCAAGATGAGTCTTGACTAACTAGTGTCTTTTGGTTCATAATTTTACCTGTCTTTTGTTTTTTTATTAGGCCTCGTGTGTCCGCACGGGGCCAGTCCATTTCATCACTCATTTTTCTTTTTATTACAGTAGTCTATCAGCCACGTAACAACCTCCTTTTTTGGATATCGAATGACACGGCCTACGATAGTACCACCAGGAATGCCACTGCCCTCATCCCCCGCGTCGCGGTTTGCTAGCGTTTGGGCCGCTATGAGTCCCGTTGCGTCGGCAATATCCTGACGTGTTGGGTAGTCGGGAATCCGCTCAAAAATTTTCAGCAGGTCCTCCGAGATTTCATTTGTCATATAGTCTCCTATGCATGCAGTCGTCTATGAGGTCCCCCTCACGTATGAAGAAAATCTCACAGCCCCCTACAGTAGGGATACCCAACGAGACGAAAAAAGATAAAAAATTAAAAATAAAAAAAGTCTACTATTTCAGTAGCCTATATTCAAAAATATTTTTTGACTTTTTCTTTTTTTACCGCGCCTACCCAACGCCTACCCCATTTTACCAATTTTCTCCACCTCCCATCGGCAAAAATGCAGCCTAAAAAACTAAAGTTTTTCGCCTTTTGCTGTTTTCCCCTTAGCCATTTTGGTAGGGGATTTTGGAGAAAATCTACTTGAATCCAAGTCATACAATGAAAAAATAACGTCATGAAATATTTTTAGCTTTTCTGAAACTTTTTGCTCACTTGTATGTATCAAATACTCGCTTCCAGACTGACCAATGGCTCTAAGCCCTGTACCTTGTAAGGACTTAAGCCCTATATAAAGAAGCTCAGCATACTCATTTTTGACTTTAGCGGTTTTTGCAGCAGGTTTTTCTTTACTAAGAAGATACTCTACCTCACGGATAAGGGCCCGTTTGCAACTTTCCTCATCTCTAAATACCAACGCTAAGCCGCTAGTAGGTACACTCTTGAGTATTTCCTGATACGCTTTTAATTTTTGTTCAATAACATTGGGCAAAGAAAATTGTTGAGCTTTAGCCCAAGAAAAGAATTCATAAGGTGTGATGTGTATACTTTGAAGAAGTTCAAAAGTATTTTCGTATTTTATCTCATGATCTAAAATAAATAATGGTAATATATTTGATTTATAATCCATTATAATTCGATTTACTAATGTACATACATACTCCTGTAAAATCCGCGACTCATTTTCCTTCTGCTCAATACTACATATAAGATCCAGCTGATGATCAATAGATGGCATAGTATCAAGATTAGCCAACTCTTGATGCTCACTGTATGATAAACCAAGGTCATCATTTTGGTTTGGCCCTACAGTAAAGAAGAATTTGAGAAATGAGCTAGGTTCTAAGTCAAAGAGAGCTGAGATAAGGTTTAGTAACTGTTCGTGTGTGCCAAAATTCTTGATAGTGTGTTCGCTATATCTAGAGATTATAAGCTTTGAATATTTTGCATGTATATACTCTTTGAATTTATTTATATCTTCTTCAGTAATCGGGCGACTAATCATAATATTCTCCTTATGTTTATGAATGTTATAAAATAATTAATAATATTTTTAATTTTTATCAACACCTATGCTTCATCAATTAACATGGCCGCCGCACGCAGACCATGAGGGCTGAGGTGCGCATACCGCTGTGTCATTGCAACGGTTTTATGTCCCATAAGACCTGCAAGTGTATGAAGAGGGACACCGCGTTGTGCGAGCCAGCTTGCATATGTATGCCGCAAACTATGAAAGACAATCTTATCACGATGATCGACGATGCCATCATTGAGGCCAAGGTCTTTCACTGCTCGAAAGAATGTTTTGCTGAGAAATGCCTTGCCGCCATCGTTATCTTTACTAGCGAAAACAAAGGCGGTGGGCCCTTGCCCCTGATACCGTCTTTGGAGCATCTTCTCCACACGCGAAACCATCCACGCCGTGCTACTATGCCCATTCTTTCGGTCACGGATATGGATAAAGCCTTCACTGAAGTTTACATCGGCCCATGTGATTTTAAAAAGTTCACCACATCGCAATCCACAGTATAATGAGAGCAGGGCCATATCGTGGGTGTCGGTAGAGCGTTTATACAATTCGTCTAGGAGTTTTTCAGCCTCAGCATTTGTTAAGAAGCGCGTGCGGCGATTATCAGCATTGGGAATTTTCATTTTTTGCGCAGGGTATGCCGTTTCTACAAGGCCTCGACTCAAGGCATAGTTCCAAACTTGCCTCACTGTTGCAAGAACATAGCGGATACTTGCAGGAGTAAGAGGCTTCCCTGTTCGCTCAGATGTCTTGTGTGTCATCCAGTGCAAGAACTCATCCATGCGGCTTGCTGTAATCTGCTTGAGTGGAGTATTTCCAAAGAAAGGTATGATGTGAAGCCGCATATGCATTTTTTCTGCATCAATGGAACTTGCTTTCTTCGTCACCTGAGCGGCTAAATACCCGCCTTCAAAAATCCCTTGGAGTGTGAGACTCGCCTCGACTTGCTCTTGTTGCTTTTGCGCCTCATGGGCTAAAACGACGCTCTCGCGCATAGCCTTCAAGGTTTGCGGTCCACATCCAGAGCGATGGTTCTCTTTCAGGGTTAGCAGAATGCGCGTGCAGTCTTCTTGCTTAATGCCCTCAGAACTCCATCCGACGGCTTCTGAGATTGTTTTGCCGTTCAGTTTGTATACAAGGGTGTAATAGCGGTCGAACTTTTTCCCGTGCTTTCGGCTTGGGTGTTCGCGGTATCGTATTCCTCGGGCAACGCTAACCCAACCAGTTGGCTTTGGTGATGCTGTCATAGTAAGGCTCTTTTTTCTACAAAAGCTGTACAACTCCTGTACAACTTTTGCCGGTGAAAGGTATGTATGGAGCGGTATGCTCCAGTAAGATACTTTTATTATAACATACCTTAATATAAAAAGAAATAGAGTCTTTGGTAAATGTTGGTAAGGTTTGGTAAATGTGTTTTGAGCGATTCAGATACAGTTGATATTCTCTTGTTTGATAATGGAAATTTGGGAGCCCCTGATACTGATGGCAATACTAGGCAAGTTGTTGATGCAGAATTACAAAGAAAAATACAGCTTCATGAGATTAATGAACCCTTTCCTTATTCAAGATTAGTGCATTATCGCATTCATGAAAAGGATATGACAGTAGAGCAGATTTGATCCTATGGTGAAGATAGACCAGAGCTGTATTCTGGTTGGGGAGGGGATGCTGATTTATTAGATAATGGTAATATTTTAGGAACATTCAATATTACTGCGGGAACATTTAGCTTTCCAGTTTTTGTTGAGGTTGACACTGTCAGTGGTGAAATTTGGCAAGCCATGATTCAAACTGCTAAAGATACTAGTACATTCGATAAATATGCCTACCGTGCCGAACGCATGAACATCTACACTCCCAATGCAAATAATCTTCGACTTGGTAAAAAGGCTGGGGTCTTTTTACCAGAAGAAATGCTACTCAAAGATTAAAATATTCAAAATTGAAAAACATAAACAAAAAAATAAAGGAGAATCACATGAAAGCAGTACATGGTATACGTCTGGCTTTATATCTGTCTATAGTAAGCATTTATCTTTTTGCCCATGCACCAGTCATGGCAAACCAAGATGCATTTCAATGGAAAATAACATTTCAGGACATACAAATAACAACAAGCCTTGATTCAGTATCAACATTTATCGAGTATGGTGGTGATACAACTAAAATTGAGAACTTCAATGAAGCGCATAATGGCAATGTATATTTACTTGTAAATATCAATCTAGAAAAGTCCCGTGTTGGTGGCAAAGGCTTTGACTGGAAAGATGCATATCTTATAGATGAACAAGGCAATAGATTTCACCGCATGACCAATGATACTTTTCTCTCCACACACGGTTACAAAAGAATGCAATCCACAAAAATAATGATTTCAAATGAGGGATACATTGCTTTTGAGCTACCAGATTCAGCCGTTAACAAGAATTTCTTCTTTATTCATGAATCAGCGGAGGGTGTGAACAAAGTAGTACTCAAGAAGTAAGCCATATATACTGTGATGGCGTACTCTTAGTCTATACCTGTTTATATCGCGCTCGCAATATCTCATGTGTCAAAGGTTCACTATGAGTATCACTTTAAAAGGGAGACTGGAGAGATGAAGAAAACACATTTTATGGCCTTTTTATTCACTTTTGCACTTGCATTGCCCATGCCAGCTGTTGCAGAGCTAGCACCAACGCAAGCAATGCTCAAGGGAAAGATTGAAGCGCAAAATAATGTTGACAAGATGCTTTTAGCTGAATTGCAAAGCGCAAACTATACTTTAGATAATCCTTTTATTATAGTTGACCCTTATGGTGAATCACCGCTCACTGCTATGGTACTTTTCAAAACAAAAGAGCCTATGCGTATTTCCATTGAAGTGCTAGGTGATACCAAGAACGATACAATACACTTTGATTTTGAAGATTACGAAATAGAACATAGCATTCCTATCTATGGCCTGTATCCTGACCGTATGAATAAGGTTACACTTACTGCAGAGAGCAAAAGTGGTAAAAAAGCAAGCCATGTTATGAACGTGGAAACATCGGCTATTCCTGAGCGATTGAATGATGTGCGCATTCTAGCCAAAACGTTCAATCCAGAAAAATATGCATCAGGTATTAACTTTGTTTCTGACAATGTATATTGCACAGCATTTGACTCCGCTGGCGCATGGCGATGGGCTCTTACCAGCCAAGACTATAAACCCGCAAAGTCTTCATTGGCTTACCCTAGTGGAAAAACAGGCTTTTTCTTTGGTATCATGGGTGATGTCAAAGACGAGACCTATGTACTCGAGTTTAACCCCTTTGGTAAAATTTTACATGCCTATCATCTCAACTATAAAACACACCACGAATTAGAGCTTACAGAACAAAACACGCTCATCATTGGTGCATATAACCCCAAAACACCTGACATTGTTGAGGATTATATTCTTGAGATGGACTTGTCTACGGGTATAATCCTGAGAGACCTTGACTATAAAGACATGCTTGACCATGGACGTCATTCTGGCCTTGTATACTTGCCGCATGACTGGATCCATAACAATTCTTTAGCATCGTATGGTAAAGATGATATTGTCATGTCTGGCAATTATCAATCTCTCATCATGCGTCATAATTGGAACAAAGAAATCAAGTGGATACTTGGTGATCCCCACGGCTTACTGGGTATTTACGACGAATACATGCTCAAGCCCATAGGTGAAAATTTTGAATATGCCTATAATCATCACGCTGTTGATATTTTAGGTGATTTAGACAATAATCCAGATACCATGGATATCATGCTTTTTGATAACGGTATGAGTCGATTTGCCCTTGATGATAAAGTTCAAGCCTTAGCCTCTGATGAACTTCCTCCGTATCTCTATTCTCGCTTGGTTCACTATCGTATTAATGAAAAGGATATGACAGTGGAGCAAATTTGGGAATATGGCAAAGATAAGCCCGAACTATATTCTGATTGGCGTGGAGATGCTGACCTTCTGCCCAACGGAAATATTATTGGGGCTTTTGACCTTGTAAAAGAGCTCAGGCAAATGGGTAGACATAATCCTGCCAATGCCAAGTACATACAAGGTAGAGCCATGCATGATCGTACTGTGAATAGAACAAGTACCCTTGTAGAGGTGATGCCAAACAAGCAAGAAGTCTGGCAAGCAATGATTCATGTAAACTCACTTCGAAACATGTGCGTTTACAGAGTAGAACGCATGGATATTTATACGGAAAACGCCAAAGATTTGAGACTTGGAGAGAAGGCTAAAATCTTAGGACAGTAAGCATAATTAAAAAAACATCTCTACTCTTTCTTCGAATTAATCTGCTCATTTAGGTAGACAATGTTAAAACGCCCTTCAGGCGAAACATCGTCAACATAAATGAGACTCATCAACGCAAAAAGCCCATTGGTTTTCACCTTTGGGCTTTTTTAGTCTACACATGGACAAAGAGTTTTGCGCAAGATTGAGAGCGTCACCAAGCTTTCGGGCATTGTGTTTTCCGATGGTCTCTGATTGTCCACGAAAAAGTGAGCGAAACACGTCTTGTGTCCACGTCTGAGCATCATAGTGTACGCCTCTTTCCATGGTGTGCGCTCGCTCTTTTTCACAAAGCCCTTGTACTGCCTTCAGCATTTCGTTACGCAAGATAGCGTTAATCTTCGTCTGATATCTGAACCTGCTACATAAAAGTCATGAAATAGTATGTTTTTATGGTATAGTTATCTTTTCTTTTATATTTTAACATGTTAACTATTTTATAATAAAATTCAATGATATAAACATGTTAAAGCAATTGCAATTGATGGAAAATCCACACACTCTACGAGTAAGCTATCTCATAACGGTAGTATTATCCACATTGCAAGTGCTATAATCTCAGATAGCTGACTTGTTATAGGTTCACAAGAATGCATAGAAAAAATGGCGGTCGAATAGATAGTTACACACCATATCTATTTAATAATATAGAACTTCTTTATAACAAGGAGCTCTGGAAGGATGTGAGCTGCGTTGGAGCAATTCATAGAGAATTTGAAAATAATGGAGAAACCAGTAGTGAATGGCATTATTACATATCAAGTGCTAATCTTACGCCTGAAACATTATTACAACATGCACGTATGGAGTGGCGTGTTGAATCAATACACTGGTTGCTAGATGTACATTTCTCAGAAGATAAAACTCAAATATGTAATATGAAGGTACAAAAAAATCTTTATATTATGCGCAAGATAGTTCTTAACCTTGTCAGAACTTATAAAGAATCCCTAACAAAGAACGTTAGCATGGCCTCCATTCTAAGAGCTAACTTGTATGATATAGATCATTTACGAAAATTTATAACACATTTTAGAACTTTGGCAAATTAGATTGCCGTGGGGAAACAGACAACAACGATAAGTGGTCTTGACCGCCGCACTTGACGTCCAACCCTAACCATCGTACCATGTATAAATTTCTATACAAATTCTTTGATCATATACAAAGGGAATATCATGAAAGACCAATTTTTTGCATTAACAAGCGACCTCTTCAGCGAGGCAGGCTTTGGCGACGTACTATCCAATGATGAAGGCATTGTCCTTGTAGATTTCGACACTATCAAGCTGACTTTTGCCTATGTACCAGCCATGAAATCTGCGTTACTGCATTGCACCATCGGAACTATCATGGGAACCAAAGAAGAATATCAGCTGCTACTACAGATGAACAATATCTTTTCAGAGACTGGTGGCGCATGTCTTGGCCTTTTTGAAGACACCGTGAGCTTGCAAATGCTTATCCCATTGGACGGTATTTCACAGGAAAGCTATAACGAACAAGCTTTGCGCTTCTTAGAAAAGCTGAACGAATTCTTGCCCTATTTTGATACGCCAGAAGAGTTCTATGAGCGTGCCCAGTCTTTGGCCAGCCACAGTGATAGTATTCAGCACGGTGAAGCCCCGTTCATGCTTCGAATTTAAAATTTAATGCCTTTTTGCCCCCTAACTTTGTCAGGCTCTTTTCCAAAAACCTTATGTATGTCTATATACACTGCGGTTTTTTGAAAATTCACCTTCCTCGTTAGGGAACAAAAATGCTATTAAATTTGCACTTCCTCAATATGCCTTTTTGCCCCCATCACCTAGGCACAGTATTTGCTAGTATCAATATAGATAGGACATGAATGGGCCCCTAATGCCAATAAAGTTGGCATTACATAGGCTAAACGCCAACAAAATTCTCACCAACAAGGAAATCCCATGTCGGAAATCACAGGATTTGGCCAGCTCAAAGCCTCATTAAATCTCAATAATTTTGACATCAATAGCAACAATGAAGTCAAAGAGTTATCGCCACTACACAAGCTTGGACGTGGTATCGCTGATGCCTTTCGCTCACTGTCGTCCAGCGGCAGAGCTGGCATCGCTGCGCGTAATGAAGCTGTGGCCTTGGCAATTAAAAACTTCTCAAGGACTGGCCCATCCGCACAAGGAAAAAGCACGCCACAAGACATCATGCGCAGCGTCAACAAACAAATAGAGACCCTAAGAAAGCAGTCCGTTGCCAAAGTTATAACACCGCTTCGAAATAAGGTTGAGGCGGAATTTGGTAAGGATTCCAAAGAATTTCGCATGTATACCAATATTAAAGGAGGGGCTGAGTGCCTCCAGCCAATAAGCGGTGTACCCAATGCCAAATTCTTAGCCTCGGTACTGCTCGATAGATCAGACAAAGAAATTCAGTATACCCAAAAGTCTTTTGACAGCATTAAAAAGAATTTCCAACTTGAATTTGCAAGAAATTCTGGCGCAGAAAATAAGAATGATGTTTCAGACATTTTCCTTAAAGACGCTGCGCGCAGCACAACGGCAAGCATGGATGGTGTTCCTGTGAACTCTGAAGCTGGTCCAGAGGTTCACGAACAAATGCTTCGTGATTTTGTAGGCGAAGACAACAAGGATTACTTGGGTGCCATATCCTTCCTCAGCTCGCAAGCTGGCATCACCAGCATCATCGCAGAGCAAGGCCGCTATGGTGATGGCTTCGACTTTAACGCGGCCATGGGCATGAACATGAGCCCACTAAAAGAGGAGAGCGAGCCAGGACGCGTTACCCTAACCCAAGACGCCAACAACTTTTATGTGTCGTGCCAAGCCAAGCCCTGCTATAATTTTGGCGAGAGACTCGGGGACGAAAATCCTCTGCTTCATATAGCGCACGAAGGCTCCACAACATTTACTATCCCCAAAGGACAAGTGGCCCCTGAAGGTGCTGACAAGTTCTTGCCAGATTTCAGCGTACAAGCGAGCTCTACTGTTCGCGTTCACGAGATCGTAGCCCAAGCTGAGTAAGTAGGGCGTACCATTGACGTACTATTGACGTACTATTGGCGCACTGAAAGCGATGGCCTCTCCCCTTTGGATTTTTGTCCATGGGGTGAGGCCTTTACTATAAGCAAACTATCATTGTTGCCAGTATACACTTCATTGTGTATTCACATAAATATAATATACACAACGTAAAATAAGAATACGTGCCTATACAATAGATATGAACAATATACTTTACACGCTTAAATAACTCTTTACATCATAAAGGAATGTAGATATACACAATTGGTGCATGCAATACATGCATATAAAAATACAACTATGGTTCATGCAGGTACAAGCAATGCATTCTAAAGACGTTCTTAGTCCTACTCTTGATAATTATATGATGATTATCCATAATGAAGAGCTTAAAGGTGGACCAGTAAAGGCGAGCACCATCGCTGATATTGCCAATGTGACACGAGCCACTGTTACAAGAACATTGAAGGCTTTGGCAGAGCTTGGCTATATCAATTATTCACCCTATGCACCTATTTCGTTTACAGAAAAAGGGTTGCGGTATTCCATACAATTAAACCATAAAAGTCTTGTTGTAGAAAAATTCTTGTCGCTTATCTTGAATGTACATCCAGAACTCGCCAAAGAACATGCCTTACCCATGCTCAACGCTATGCCCGATGAGATTTTACAGAGATTAAAAGAGTTCACACTCTTCATGTCCTATAAAAAAGAGTTTTGGACCCACTGGCCAGAAGAGGTGGAAGAAGCCATTGCTCGGCATAAGCAAGCAGCATTGAAACAATATCCCATCAAAAGCGAATAAGAAAAAGCCTGTCTACCTTCAAACGGAAAGACAGGCTTTTTCTGTTAAGGCGTCTCTAGTGTGTGCACATTTGGATTGGTGTGCGTGATCTAAGTCACACCATTACCACAAAAGACACTGTTATATTACGCAGACTTTTGTGCAAATGCTTGCGCTACACCTTGCATAAACGCTTGGGCATTGAGACAATCCTGTTCATTAGGATGCTTTTTAGCTTCTTCAATACGTGCTTTACGTTCTTCGGTCATGGGATGCGCTGCAGAAGCCATCTTTTGCATCATTTCAAGAATGCGTGGGTCAACTTTTCCTTGGCAAAGGAAGGAACCATAGCAGGTATTGCTACGGTTTTCTTCATTAAGCATCACTTCGCTATTCTGGATGCATTCCTTAGCGTGATCAGAGTCAGGGTACGCCCCAAGAGTACCAAAAAGAGCAACATTACAGCCGTTTAAGGACTTGATGACCTGAAGGCACTTGGCATCTGGCAAGCCCTTATCAACCCAATAGCCAATGCACACCATGTCGTAACATGCAAAATCTTCTGTACTTGGTGTTTGTTCGATGGGCAAAATGGTTGCATCGTCAAGTACAGAGGCCATAGCTTCTGCAATAAGCTTTGTATTACCGGTCTTGGATGAATAGAGTACAAGTGTTTTCATTATACAGCTCCGCAAAAGGATTGTTTCATGGTCTTAAAGGATTCCAAAATCTCAGGAATGAGCTTGCGCTTTTCACGTCCTACATAGACAGAAAACTTTACGTCGCCCTGTTCATTGAAGAAAACAACGCAATGGCTTTCAAGGCCCATGAATGGCACAGACAAAAAACCCACACAAGCAAGGTCATCAACCTTCATATGGCCGTGCAAAGCAGCTTCGCCCTTTAAATTGTAGTAGCCGTGGCCGAAAGTACCTTTATTTACCTTGCCGCAAATCTCGAATACCGAGCCCAAATGCTGCACCAAAAAGGTTGCTTTTTCCCACTCAGAAAGCCCGTCCCAAATGCCCTCAAAGGCATCTTTGGGCGCAAAGGCTACCATGTCAGCTGGAAGATGCTGTGCCACCTCAAGCTCAGAAACCTTGTGTTCGTGTGCCAAACCTGCAAGCATGATGGTTTTCTTGTCTGCAAGCATAGTATCAATGGTATTTTTAAGTGCCTCGTTCATAGTATTTCCTTTTTATGACTGTATATGTGCTTGACGGTTATGCCATGGCAAGTGAATGCCATAGGTGCATGAATTTTGAATAAGTTCTAAATCATGGGTGATGACTAAAATGCAGACGTTTTGCATAGCCAATGTTTGCAATGCTGCGTCAATGCGTCGCATATTACGCCCATCAAGGCCGCTTGTGGGTTCATCTAAGATGAGTACTTGCGGATGTTTGGCAAAAGCGCATGCAATGACAAGCCGTTGCTTTTGGCCACCAGACAGCGATTGCGGATGCCTGTCGTGCAGATCATCAAGGCCAAACAGGGCTAAAAGCTCCATGGTCTCCTCAGCAAACGCGAGCCCCTTGGATGGCCTGCTTTGTGGGTCTTTCAAACGCTGGGCCAAGGCGTAGCACATGTGTACCTCTTCGAGAACGGTACGCATATGCAATTGGTGGTCAGCATTTTGGAGAACAATACCAACATGTTGCAACAACTTCTTGCTTTCAACCTTTTGGCCATGGACCATAAATTGTCCAGATTGCGCTGTATTCAAGCCTGTGAGCAGACGGGCTAGCGTTGTCTTGCCGACGCCATTATCACCCAGAATTGCCCCGATGCCAGCCTTGAAGTGGATGTCCGCTTTGTCAAAAATGGGGGCTTGACCATCATAGGCGAAGGTCAGGTTTTGGACTGCCAGACCTTGCTCAGTTGTCCCCTCATTATCCATCACGTTGGGCAAATCCCTTCGAATATCAGGTACATGCGCCGCACGCAAACCATAGTGCTCGCGCAAAGCATCATCATATAAGATGCTGAAATCGCCACGAGCACCAATGCGGCCTTCTTCCATGACGAGCACCTTGTCCGCAATGCCTTCGAGCCAATAAAGCCTATGGTCCACCACGAAGATAGCGAGGCCAAGTGCCTTTAATTCTTGTAACTTTTGCGCAAGGTCGAGAGTCGCTTCTGGGTCCAGATTGGCTGTGGGTTCATCCAAAATCAGCACCTTCAGCTTCTGCGACAAAAGAGACGCAAGGCCAAGCTTTTGCTTTTGCCCTTCGGACAGCTCATGGATGGACGCGTTGCGGATATGCTCGATGTTGAATTGCTTCAGTACTGCGTCAATCTTTTGCTGAATGATATCAGGCTCTTGTCCACGGCATTCATGAGCAAAGGCAATCTCGTCTTCCACATTAAGGGCAAAGAATTGCTGCTCTGGGTCTTGGAATAGGGTACCAGCCAAGCTCGAAATGGCGTTCACCGACGTCGCTTCTGGACCGGTGGTACTCACACCATCGATGCGCACAGTTCCCTGCAAATCGCCCTTAAAGTATTGCGGACACAGGCCATTGCACAGGCGCATGAGCGTACTTTTGCCGCAACCGCTAGCCCCCGTGCACAGGACAATTTCCCCTGCGTTCACAGAAAACGAAATGTCGCGCACAGCTGGCCTATCTTGAAACGGATAGGTATAGGTCACATTGTCAAATAAAATCATTATCTATGTCCACCCTTTAGCTCAGTACCCAAGTACATTTCCACCAAGACAGCCACCACGACGATACAGGCCACAGCCACAAGTAAAAGCGTGTCCTGCTTGGTCCATGCTTCTTTTTTATAGCGGCTCATCTTTGTGTGACCATTGAGGCCCTTCAATTCGCCAGCGATGCCAAGCTCTTCTGATGTGCGTAATGAGCGGAATAACAACGGCGTGAACAGGAGTCGCATCATGAGAAATGGGTGCCGCATGGTTTCGCCAACGCTCATGACATAGCCACGGATTTTCAAGGTTTCCGCTACTTGTTTAATGTCGTGCACAAAGGTTGGGATGAAGCGAATCATGACCGCTGCTGGCAAGTAAATGCAGAACGGCAGGCGCATGCTTTTCAGTGCTGTGAGGATATTTTGGATGCGCGTGCTCAGTGCTAGCGGCAAGACCACGTTAAGCATGGTGACCATGCGCAAAAACGGGATGACCAACGCGGACATGTTCAGTGGCAGTGGCACAGCAAGGCTCAGCAAATAGGAGCACAGGGTGGCTAGGCCGAACATGACGCAGGACAGCGCGTAGCCGATGAACAGAAAGCGCAATTTGGGCAGCCCTAAAGCATAGATGAAGGACACGCCAAAAAGGAAGAGTTGGGCTTCCAGACTGCTAAGGCTGATGGTGAGCACAGAGGCTAGGATGCTGATGAACATCTTGGCCAAAGTATTGACTTTTTCGAGTCCGAGCTTTGGCGCGTTGGCATCATGTACACCAAAGAAGCCCTTGAATGTCATGGGCTTATGAGCTTTATCTTTGCGTGTTTTAGCGAATGATGCCTGCATGTTGCAGCTCCTTCACAGCTTTTTTGCCCGTAAAAAGTCCAGCCAAGGAACCAACATAGCCAATGGCCACAATAGGGATAATCATGACGACCATGCCCACATTTTCGCGCATGAAGAGCCATGAAGTACCGATGGACAAAAGCTTTGAAGTCAAGTCATAGACCGCGACGGCAAGGATGGGGCCCCATGAGCGTTGCATACCACCAGTGCCCAAAACAGCAGCTTCGGCCATAATGCCAGCAAGGAGCATGGCCGGCAAAAGCGTCACGCTAGCGCCAAGCAAAAGCATGCTGATAATCATATTGATGCAGATGAAAAGGAGCATGGTACCTTGGACGCGGACCTTATACATCATGACCACAAGCATGGTGGTGAAAATAAGGTTTTTGGCCATGAGACCAACAGGATTGGGGCCGCCGCCCATAAGTGCTACGAGCATGGTGGAAATTTTGGCTGCCGCTGAAAAAACACCAATGACGACAAGGTCTTGAACGGACCAACGTGGTGCTTTTTTGTGTGGCGTTTGTTGTTCTTGGTTTTGCATTGTTCAATCCAATATATGCCAAATGTGGCTATGAAAATGGGATGGATTTGTGGAGAAAAGGTAAAGCGCTTCTGTATAAAGGGGCCTTCCCCACAGGTCATGTCGTTTACATAGGGATGTACGACAAAACCTGTGAGGAAGACCGCATGGGAGGGCGTTTAGAAAGAGTAGGTCAACTTCAAATTGCCGTTGATACCTGGCTCGTAATAAGAACCACCATGGTAAGCGTACTTTTGGTCAAGAATATTGAGGATTTCAGCTTGCACAGACCACGCCTTGTCTTCACCAAAGTTGAAGCCAAAGCCAAGGTTCAAGGTTGCGTAGCCGCTGTACTTAGTGAGCTCGTTGTCAATGTAACCACGTGAGCCGCTTTCAGCACGAACATAGAGGTCTGCGTTCATGTCAACCTCTTCACACAAGGCATTAGCGTAGGCAAGACCCAAGCGACCAGACCATTGTGGCGTGAAGGTATCATAGGTTGTACGGGTATCACTGTCATACTGACGGCGCATCATGGTCACGCTTGCATAGGGACGGAAGCCATAATCAAGGGCATAGCTGACAGCAGCTTCCACGCCGTAGGTTTTAGCTGAGTCTACATTCTGATATACATATGCGGACTTACCATCAATGGTTGTTGTTTCAGTGGAGATATAATCCTCAGCAACGGAATAGAAGGCGGCCACATCAAGGCTCAAGCCGTCTTTTACATAGCGCGCACCCAATTCAAAGTTGTTGGACGTTTCTGGATCAAGGTCTGGGTTGCCGTAAAGAGTGGACGTGCTTCCCATAGTTGATGTGAGATATTTTTCTTGCAAAAGCGGTGCACGGAAGCCTTGTGCCCATGATGCACGAAGGGCAAGATCATCAATACCTGTCCAAACAGCGCCGATATTAAAGACTGGCTTGGAAACAGTGTCACTACCTGTCTCACCGTCGGTAACACTTGGATTTGTTCCAGTACGTACAATATGGTGATTGTCCATGTCATTTTGTACAACCGTATAACGAACACCGTAGCTCAAGGTAAAGTCAGCTGGCAAAGAGCTTTCCATAGCTAAGTAAGCCGCGTTCGTGGTTTGCGTACCTTCAGTATACGTAGTCCTTATGTAGTCGCTCATAGGGGGCATAACAAAGTGCAGTCCAGTCACAGCATCAAGCTTATCTTGATTAAATTCGTAGCCAGCAATGAGCAAATGGTTGTCACCAATGAGCCAATCAGTTTGGAGACTGAGACCGATGGTGTCGAGGTCATTGTCGGCAGTGTTGGTCATCTCCCATCCTGTTGAAGAGCCATAGCTGTACAGTCCCATATCCATGTAGTTCTCAAACTCTTTTGTGCTGGTTTGATACCACACATCAGCACGTACACGGGACAAATAGTCCGTTGCATCCTTCAATTCAGCAAAGGCAGAGTACTTCGTTCTTTCCCAAGTAGGCATATTGGCATAGCCATACTGGTCATTAGGAGCATTTGCTCCATCCAAAATAAATGGAACGTCAATGGTGCTTGTGTAGTGCTCAGCGGCAAAACCAGCCGTGAACTTATCGTTGAAGTCATAGCTCAATGTAGCGCGTACATCTTGTTGGTCGTAGGACGTGCCATTAACTTCATTGACATAGCCGTTAGAGTCATTATGCTTGGCGTTGCTTGCGGCTACGCTATAGTTCCAACCATTGAGATGACCATAGATATCGGCACTTTGCGTAAAGCCACGGGTAGCACCATTGTAGCCAAGGCTCAAGTTACCAGCCACAGCTTTGTCCGTGCTCTTTTTCGTGATGATATTCACCACACCACCAATGGCGTCAGAACCATAGAGTACAGAGGCTGGGCCCTTGATGACTTCGATGCGTTCAATGCGTGATGGGTCGATGAGAATTGGAGCACCAGACATGGACTTTTGCTCAGAAATCTTTTGGCCATCGATGAGTACCAAGGTACGGAATGAGTTTTCACCACGAATGGAGATACGCTCGAGACCTGGGCCACCACCGGCGCTTAATTCAACACCTGGGATGTCTTGAAGCAATTGTGCCACAGTTGTAGCCGAAGAATTCTTGATATCATCTTCCGTCACTACAGAAACGGACATAGGAACGTCCATGAGCTCGCGTTCAACTCTTGTGGCTGTAACGCTGACTTTATTAAGCTCGATGCTTTCATTTGCTTGTACGCATGGTACACCAACAAGAACGGTCAACATGGCCGCAATAAGTGCTTGGCCTACATTTTTCTTTTGCATATACAAAACCTTTTTTTATTTTACTGTGAGAACAGACTTTAAATGGTGTAAGATAATTTGGCTCAAGTTTACCTGCCAGAACTGTCCAGCTAAGGTAAGAACCATATATTCGCCACGTAATTCAATAAGGCCAACTCGTTGCCATTGTTCAAGAATTGGAGAGAGGACTTCTTGAAGTTTAACACCGAAAACATGTTCGAAATGGGTGAAATGCACATGGCCTTGCTCCATGCTTTCTGCAAAGGCGCGGTATAAAGGACTGTGTTGTGGAGATTTTTGTATCATTGCAATGGGTTTTACATTGTCATTGACCAAATCTTGCCACTTTGTATAGTCGCTTTCTATCATATAAAAGTGACCACCAAGATTACCACCAGCACCGGGGCCAAAAGCCAAAGAACAGGCTGTGCCCTTCATGTACAAATTATAGAGATTGCGCTCACGGCTGGTGCGTGCCCAATGGCTCATGGATAGACGGCGGTAAAAAGCCTTCTCCATGGCCTCAACACTAGCTGCAAACATGGCCGACTGCATGGCAATGCTCGCTGAATCTGGGAGCTTACCTGCTGCGATAGCCTTGCCAAGAGGCGTGCTTCTGTAGACGTTAAGCTGATAGCAGTCCGCACCATCAAGGTTCAAAGACTGGGCTGTCTTGATGTCATTGAGCCATATGTCCATGGTTTGATTGGGAAAACCATAAATCAAGTCCACCACAACAGCAGCCTGATTGTAGCTTTGCAAGAGCTCCAACTGGCGGCACGCTGTATCACCGTCAACCACACGCTTCATGCTCTGACGGATTTCCGTATTGAAGGACTGCACACCAAGGGAGAAGCGATTTGCACCGCCAGCAAAGCAGGCTTCCATCTTTTCCTGAGTAAAATTGTGGATGCGGCCTTCAACAGTGACTTCGCAATCGTTGGCCAAGGGCAATAATTCATGCACTGCGGTCAAAATGCGCTGCAAATCGTCTGCTTCAAGAGCTGTTGGCGTACCACCACCCATGTAAAGAGCGTGGATAGGGCCTTCATCTTGAGCCCTTTTGCCACTCCACATGCGCAATTCCTTGAGCAATGTGTCGGTATAAATCTTACTTTGGTCTTTGTTGTAGTACTTATTATAAAATCCGCAGTACAAACAATGCGTTTCACAGAAAGGTACATGGATATATGCAACGCTTTTGCCCTTGCGTTCTGCATGGGACAGACGTTCTATAGTCGCAGCCTTTTCTGCGTCCGACATGGGCGCTGCATGCACACCAGGATGCACAGCAAGCTTGCCTTCAAAAGCGTGTGCCAGTGGGTCCACGCCTTCCTTGGCAAAATATTGTTCCATGGGGCCACCATTCACGAGGCCGCCACCGGATTTCATGTTCATGGCTTGGGGATCCACGGGTTTTTTTGCGTCTTTATCTCTCATCATGTGCATATTGTTCACCGTTGGGATTGCTTATTGTTGTCTTGATTGTGAGGCGAATTTCATAAAAATATTGTGCCTTGTCCGCATGTAAACTTGAGGCGAGAGTGACTGCTCACTGTGCCTCAGATAGTTAGACTAGACAAACTTTCGTTTCGTGAAAAAAGGTAGTAGCACTGCGATTTTCAAAAGTCCAGCGTTTTTTGAAAATAGTTTTCAATTAGTATATACAATAAAAATATATAGTTAATCAAAAAATAAGAGTGCACACTCTCAAATTATTTTTAATATTGACATTCAATTTCATTTAAAATATTTAGACGCGAACAACTTATTTGAACTTAACCGAGGTTTTTTATGTCTGTAGAACTCTTAGAATCTATCTATAAAAGTATTGGTCCAGCTGGGGTCATTCTTGCGCTCTTGGGCCTTTTTGGTCTTTATTTGGCCCTCAAAAATCTGATTTTCCTGAACTTGGTCCATAAAGAATTTACCGCTCATTTTGAGCGTGCGGCGCGGCCCAAAAACAGGGCCTTTGAGCGTGCGTATCGCGGCGACAATCCGCTTTTGTCCATCGTCTGGGACATCGTGCACACGCACGCTGAGCACTCCAAAGACATTCGAGCTGAAGTAGCGTATCTTTTCCACAGAAACTTTGAATCTGTTTCCAAAGGCCTGTATTGGATACGTCTTATCTCTGTTATTTCGCCGTTGCTTGGCCTACTTGGTACCGTATTTGGCATGGTCAAAGTTTTCCAAACCATCGCAAGTAATGCAAATCCCGATGCAACCATCCTTGCAGCTGGCATTTGGGAAGCACTCATCACCACAGCCATGGGCCTTTCCATCGCCATTCCCATTTTGATGCTGTATTATCTCTTGCTTTTGCGTTTCAAAGGTTTTCATATTGAGGCCATTGAATATAGCTACAGAGCGTTAGATATCCGTAATAAATATACTGCAACAACAAATAAAGTATAAAACATCCTAAAGATATACCTATGCAAGAACCATTTTCCATAGACGATGAAATAGGAGTGGATTTAACCCCACTCATCGACGTTGTATTCATGTTGCTCATCTTCTTCATCATGACAACAACATTCAATAAGCCCATTTTAGATGTTGTGCTGCCCTCATCAGAACACGCTGAAACAGGTACAACAAAGCAAGAAGAGCTCATCATATCCATTGATAAAGATGGTGCCTTCCATCATAAAGACGTCATACTCAATCTGGAAGAGTTAGAAGCCCTTTTAGCACAAGATACAGAGCGTTTGCTCAATTTATTTGTAGATAAAGAGTCTCCATTTGAGGCTTTTGTGTCGGTCGTGGACATGGCCAAGGATAGTCGAGGTGGGCGTTTTGTCATCAGTACCGAAGCAAAATAACAGCGGTCGCATTTGTCCGATGCATGGCCTGCGCCGCGCATCAGTCAAGGGTCATGGAAGCATGAAAAGAAGCCGCCAGCGTTCACTATACTGCGTTGGTGGCATGGTGCTTGTGTCCTTATTTGGCATGTTTCACCATATACAACCCATTGAATTACAACAAAAACTACCTGCGCAGACAAGTATAACGTTCCGCCAGATTGAAGCCGAAAGCCTTCCTGATATTGAACAGGTGCGCGAAATCATGCCCGAGACCCAGAAGCTCGTAGCTGACGCGTCTGATTTTACCATTCAGGAGCCCGTCAAGCCAGTCGAGCCTGAACCGAAGCCAAAACCGAAACCTGAACCTAAGCCCAAGCCAAAACCTAAGCCCAAGCCAAAACCTGAGCCCAAACCAAAGCCGAAACCTGAGCCAAAGCCTGAACCTGTTGCCCCAGTGTTAGAGGCGCCTGACACACAAGTCACGCAAGCAACCGAGCCCCAAGCATCCGTAGCAAGCCCAGCCCCAAGCAGCCAAAATACCCAGAGTACCCAGCTGTCTGCCGCACAAGAACGCACAGCGCACACCAACGTTTTCAATGCACTTCTCAAGGAAATTGAACGACATAAGCACTACCCTAAGGCCGCACGGCGCAATAAAACCGAAGGCACTGTCTACCTTGTGGTGGAGCTCGACGCCAAGGGTACGGTTGTGCAGGCCACAGTGCCTTCTCATGCAAGTTCGCCGCCCATCTTAGCTAAAGCGACGCGACAGCTTGGCCATGATTTGCTTGGCTTTGCGGTGGAAATTCCTCTTGGCAAAGCCCTTACGTTGCGCATTCCCATTGAATATGCATTGCGTTAAGTTCTTTTAATTATTGATAAAGATATATACACAAGGTCCAACGGTACAACGTGGCAAGACAAGCAAAACACCATGGCGTCACAACAATCCCCACAGCTCGGGAGCTCTTTTTCTTCACCTTACCCCAAGCTGCCTTGATGCTTTGCCACCTGACCATATCCATGACGGACATCTGGGTTGCTGGGCAATTGGGCCGTGACGTGCAAACAAGCATTGGCATAGTAAGTCAAGTATTCTCCATGCTTATGCTCATCGCATCCCTCGCTGGCTCTGGCGCATCCACAGCCATAAGCCAATCTTTGGGCGCTGGGCGAACCCTTCGGGCATCGCGCTACGTGGCGTCTATTTTACAGATATGCTTTCTCAGTGGCACTCTTGTGGCCTTGATATCTCTTGCTATGGTGCATGGGACCAATCTATTTCAAAGTGAAAATACAGCATTGCAGCCCATTATGCTGACATTCATCACTGCATATTGCGTCAATTTACCGTTCTTTTATCTGCTCGTCATGATCAATTCTGTGTTCCGTGCGCACACCTATGTCCGCATTCCATGCCAAACACTGTTCCTTGTATGCATGATAAACCTCATTGCAAGCCTAGCCTTTGGTCTTGGTATGTGGGGAGCACCAAACTATGGATATGCTGGAGTTGCATGGGCAACAGTTGCATCGGGTATTGTGGGACTACTTTATAATTGCATTGCCCTTTGGCGCACAGGCATTATTTCGCGCCGCTCATTCACAGGCCGCCGTTGGAATGCCATGGCTTTGCCCTATGTTTTTCGCACAGGAATTCCAGCTGTTCTTGGCAGCATTGCAAGCCAATCTGGCGGTATGATTACCCTTTTGCTCATCATGTCCTTGCCCATGGCCACAGAATCCATCATCGCAGGCATGACCATCGGCACGCGCGTGCAGTCCATTTTGCACTTTGGCGTTGCGGCCTTTGGCATTTCCATGGCCATTTATAGCGGCCATTTGCTAGGTGCTGGTCAAGGCCAAGCCCTTTATATCTTTGCAAAAAAGTCCTTGCGCCTCGTCTTCATAGTCATGGGAGTTTTGAGCGCGGTTTTCTACGCGAGCGGCCACATCATCCTCGATTTCATGACCAATGATGCCCATGTTTTGCGCGAAGCCCAATATTTCCTTGGTTTTGCCTGTATTTCTGTACCGTTCATGGCTTTAACTATCATGATTAACAGTATCTTTTCTGGCACTGGAGCGCAGAAGCTGAGCGCGAAAATCACCGTCTTGACCACATGGTGTCTGCAAATTCCTTTGGCCTATATCCTGTCCACTTTGTTTAATCTTGGAATTACAGGTATTTATACGGCTGGTCTCCTATCCCACCTCGTTTCCTGTACGTCCCTATGCTGCCTCTTCCATAAACGCACGTGGCTTAACTTTGCCTTGCGTCGAACGGCTTAGCCTCAATAGACCCCCATATGATGCGGCCCACAAAAAAAGGCTCCATATGGGTGGTAGGTGCAACAATATTATGCTAGACTTCCGTGTACTTAGAATGTAGGCACAAGCTCTTCAATAGCCATTACGCATTTCGCACACCATAGCATATCGGGATTTCATAGCAGCATGTTTACGCGCAAAGTCTTTTTTCATGAAACAAGTCAAATAGTTAAGCTCGGCACACCCGTAGTCATAGGCCAGTTAGCACAAATGTCCATGGCCTTTGTGGACACTGTGGTCGCTGGGCAATCAGGTGCTGTGGACATGGCTGGCGTGGCCGTCGGTGGCTCTTTCTGGACGCCCATGATGTGCTTCAGCGCAGGGCTTTTTGGCTGCATAACGCCCCTCGTGGCCCAAGAAATGGGCTCTGGGCAACATGACACAGTGGCCCGTTTGTGGCGTCAGGGCTTGTGGCTCGCCCTCATGGTGGCAGTTATGCAAATGCTTGGTTTATTTGGCATTGCTTCGGGCATCCCACATTATGATGCCATTGGTTCTGACTTAGCTGCTGTGACCTCAAGCTATGTGGGCTATATTCTGTGGGGCTTGCCAGGCTTCCTCTTGTTCTTGGTTTGCCGCTCATTCATCGAGGGGAAGGGCCATACGCGGCCTGCTATGTTTGCAGGTCTTGTGGGCCTCATTTGCAATATCCCCTTGAATTGTATCTTTGTTTTTGGCTATGGCGGCATGCCGCGTCTTGGCGGTGCTGGGTGTGGCCTTGCATCGGCCATTGTATGTTGGATCATGGCAGCTATCATGCTCTATAACGTGCATAAACTCTCGCCGCAGACCATGGCTTTTGTGCGGCCTAACTTCAATGTTATCAAACGTTTAGTGCGCATCGGAGCACCCAACGGCACAGCCCTATTGCTGGAAGCTTCAGCCTTTGTGCTCATCGCGCTTTTTGTGGCCCCACTGGGTGAAATTGTGGTGGCAGGACACCAAGCCGCCTACGCAACGTCTGCGCTGACCTTCACTTTTCCCCTATCTCTCGGCATTGCAACAAGCATTAGAGTGGGTTCATATCTCGGCCAAAAGGACTATGAAGGCGCGAAAAACGTCCGTAAAACATGTTTATTGCTTGCTTTTATGGCAGGATGTTTCTTTTTCACCTGCATTTACGTGTTCCGCGAAAGCATGGCCCATGTATATTCGCATGATGCTGAAGTCATCAGCATTGCAACGCTTGTCATGTTGTATATGGCCTTGTATCAAATTCCTGACAATATCCAAATCATCTCTCTTGGTGTATTGCGTGGCTATAATGATACACGGTATATATTTGTATCTTCAACCATTGCGTACTGGTGCATTAGTTTACCATTAGGCTATATACTGTGCTTTACTGACTACATTGTACCAAAAATGGGCGTTGTTGGTTTCTGGTGTGGACTTATTGTGGGCTTGACTACAGCTGGCGTCATGCTTTTATCTAGAATTGCATACCTTGAACGGCGTAGTCACGCTGATATTGCGGCCAGAATTACACGCTAGGCGTACAGTACACCCATCAATGCAATAAGTACCGCAACAGCTTGACCACAAATGGCGCACTGACCACAATCATCATAATGCGTGCTAGGTGGAAAACTACAGTTACAGGTGCGTTGACATCCATGCTCGATGCAACGCCAACCAGCACAGACATGGCCCCTGGGCTTGTGGCTAGGTATGCTGTACCCGAGTCCAGAAGGCCCAATTTAACAAGCAGGACGGTGGAGGCTAGGCCAGTGGCAATAAGGGCCATGGCTGAAAGCAAAATGGGCAGTAAGAGCGGCTTTAATATGGCCAGCATTTCCACTTCAAATTTGCTTGCGATGGTCAGGCCAATAAAAATTTGCAAAACCAATTGCCAATTGTCGGGCAAAGCCACACCTTGCTTCACCAAAAACTTGCACGCAATGCCGCCCAACAGAGCTCCAAGCAACGCTCCAGCTGGCAGTTTGGTCTGATGCATGAGCAAGCCACCAGCAACGCCACCTGTAATAAAAACACCCATTTGGGCCATATTGTTCATGGGCAACCTCTTTTTTGGACATGATTAAAGCTTTGGACCGGATTGCAGCTTTAGACTGGATTGATGACCATGAGCATGGCCTAAAGGCGTAGCGCGACCAGAGAGCCTTTTGTAGTCCTGCTTCATACAGGTGTAAAGGGAAAAGGGTTTGTCATAAAAAATCCAGATGAAGCAAATTTTCATACTTAAGCTATCATGATTTATAATAATAACGTAATAAATATATCAAAATAATCTATTTGACTGCAAGTGACATATAGTAGAGTACTAATGCTCATATAATTTTGCGTAATTATGCTGTATTATTACGCGATTTTTATTACATGTGGCTTGTTTCAGTGATCATAATTCACCATGCTCGTTTGAATGCATTTAAATGGCATAGTATATATGTCGCATGTCAACTCATTTTATCTAAGGATATTCCCATGAATGTAAAAAAGCTTCTCCTTTGCGCTGCGTCTACATTGCTTTTAGGCACTACAACAGCCTTCGCAAAGGCCCCAACCTTCATCAATATCGCAACTGCAAGTACATCTGGCTCGTACTACCCAGCTGGCATCTCCATGGCTAAGATCTGGGAAAGCACCATTGCCGACGTAAAAGTCAGTGTGCAAACATCTGGCGGTAGCGTGAACAATGTTCAGCTCATGGGTGACAAAGAAGCAGATATCGCATTCATGGACGGCACAGCCTACACAGCGCTGCATGGCGAAGGCCGCTACGAAGGCAAGCCACAACCATTCATCCGCGCCATGGTTCCCCTCTTCCCAGAAGCCGCACAAATCGTTATCGCCAAAGATAGCGGCATCACCTGCCTTGACGACCTTCGCGGTAAGCGCGTTTCCATCGGCGCAGTATCCAGCGGTACCGAACTCATCGCAACGCAACTCTTGACCACAGCTGACATCGACCTGAAAGACATTAGCCCTGAACGCTTGAGCATTGCCGATACAGCCAAAGCTTTCATGGATAAACGCATCGATGCAGCTATTTTCGTTGGTTCTTTGGGCGTTCCTGGCATGATTGAAATTACAACGCTTGACCTTGTTTCCTTTATTGACGTGCCAACTGACGTTATGAATACAGTACTTCAAAGCATTCCTGCTTGGAAACCATTCACCATGCCTGCAAATACCTACAAAGGCCAAGAGAAAGAAATCCAATGCTATGCAAGCTGGAACATGCTTACTGTGCATGAAGACATGGATGCAGACCTTGTGTACACCATGACAAAGGCTTTGTATGCTGATAAAGAAAGTCTTGTACTTGCTGTACCTCATATGAAGTCTATGGACCCAAAAAACCTCAATGCTTTGTCTGTACCTTTGCATGAAGGTGCTATACGTTACTACAAAGAAATTGGCGCAATGGAATAATATTCATTGTAAAGCAGTTTGAAATACAAGGAGAGCTGACAGCTCTCCTTTTTTTGACCATATTCATCTAATTATTTTGTATACTACATACAAAAAGAGTCACAATGCATAACATTAGAAAACATTTCCTGTGGTTTTGGTTCCTCGCTATGGTTGGATATCATTTATACTCCATGGGTTTTGGCTTGTTGCCCACAGAAGTACATCGCTCCATACACTTAGGTTTCGCCCTTGTGGCCATGGCCTTAGTCATGCCCAAAAAAGAACGGGCCATTGACTGGCTTTTCGCCTTAGTGGCTGGCGGCGCGGCCTTTTATGTGGCCTTATTCCACAGTGACATTGCAGAACGCGCGGCATCGCCTTTAGAATACGAACTTATTCTCGCAGGCATTCTGCTTCTCTCCCTCATCTACATGGGCTGGCGTGTTTTAGGCCCTGTATTACCATGCCTCGCCATATTTTTCCTTCTCTATGTCTATTTTGGCCGCTATGCACCAGGGGACTTTATCCATCGTGGCTACTCTATCACGCGAATGGTGCAGCATATGTACCTTACAACAGAAGGTGTTTTTGGCATTGCCTTAGGTGTTTCATCTACATTTGTCTTTCTGTTTGTTCTCTTTGGTGCACTGCTCAATAGTACTGGCGGTTCACGTCTCTTTAATGATCTCGCACTTGCTCTTGCTGGTCGTGCTTCAAGCGGTCCAGCCCTTGTCGCTGTGACTGCATCAGCCATGATGGGCACCATTAGTGGCTCATCTATTGGCAATGTTGCTACAACAGGCACTATAACTATCCCCATGATGATACGTAATGGCTATTCACGTACCTTTTCAGCCGCTGTTGAAGCCTGTGCATCAACTGGTGGACAACTTATGCCACCTATTATGGGTGCAAGCGCGTTTATTATGGCGCAGTTTCTTAATATCTCGTATATGGAAGTCACCACTGCAGCGCTTATTCCAGCTATTGCATTCTACGCAGCACTTATTTTTAATGTGCACTTTTATGCAAAGAAAAAGAATATGCATGGCGTTGCAACATCATTGTCAGTGAAAGAAGTTTTTATTCAACAAGGTGTCCTTCTCATACCAATCATTGTCATTGTCTACTTTTTACTTGAGCACTACACACCTTTAACAGCTGGATTTTGGGGCATTGTATCCCTTTTGGCCATAGTTCTTATGCGTAATCCCAAAAGAATTATGTCTACCATACGAGAGATAGAACAAGGTTGCATTGAAGGTGCCAAAGCAGCCCTCCCCATCGCCTTAGCCTGCTCCTTGGTTGGCCTTATCATTGGCTCTGCAACACTGACATCATTCGCATCCGTCATTGCAACCAACATTCTTTCGTGGTCTGGTGGTGCCTTGTTCCCAACCTTAGTGCTCACCATGCTCACGTGCTTGCTCCTAGGCATGGGCCTCCCATCCACAGCAAACTACATTATTACCAGTACTTTACTCGCTCCAACACTGATGGGCATGGGGGTTTTACCCATAGCTGCGCATATGTTCGTCTTCTTTTTTGGCATTATGGCCGACTTGACGCCACCAGTATGCCTTGCAGCCATGACCGCTGGTGGCATCGCGCAGACATCAGGATTTAGGGTGGGCCTGCGAGCTTCGCTTTTGGGCATTGTTGCGTACATGATTCCCTACAGCTTCGTGTATACACCATCATTGTTGTTGCAAGGTGATAAAAGCTCTTTGCTCTATTATTTGCTAGGAATTGTCATGGGCAGCATTGCCTTTGCCGCCAGTGTGCAAGGTTGGGGCGGACGTTTACTTTCTGCATCTGTGCGTCTAGTGCTCTTCTGCGCCGCTATTGCATGCTTTACGCCGTGGATATCTACCGTCCTTGCAGGTGTTGCAGGGATTACAGCCATATTCTTGTTTTTGTTATTGCGTCAAAAGTAATTGATGAGTGTGTATGAGAGAAATATTTAGCAGACTCCCTTTTGCTTTTGCCTTCCTCTTCTCTCCCATCCCCCCACAGCACAAAAAAAGGGGAAGGACCGAAGCCCTCCCCAATAGTCACAATATCAACTAATCCTAGAATTCGTAACGCAAGTTCACACTCACACCATGGCTTTCCACGTTTTCGGAGAGGTCAAGGGTGTAGTTCAAACCGATGGTGCAATTCTCCTTTGCAAAGCCAAGACCAAGCGCACCTTGGAAGGTCACTTCGTCAGCAACTTCGGAGGACAGCACTACGCTGCCAGCGTCGCCAGCGATGCTCACTTCTTGGTCAGCATCGAGGTCACCCATGGCAAACTTCACGCCGAGGCCGAGGCTTGGAGTCATATCCCAAGAGCCAACTTTGGTCGTGGTGTCGAAGGTTACGCCCACAGGAATTTCCCAAACGGTGTTGTCGCCGCTCGCCGTGCTGAACAAAGCATCACCATTTTGTTTGGTATCGTAGGCGTCAACATCGTAGTAGTTGAAGCGCAGACCAGCGTATGGAGTCACATTGAAGCTATCCAGCGGAATGAGGTATTCAGCCTTCACGCCCACAGTGAACAAGGATGCGTCCGCGTCGCCATAGAGGTCGCCGTCGGTAGCGTCCTGCACCATCTCGTTTTCGCTCGCGGTGTAACCCATGTCGAAGGAAAGGCCCAGTGCATCAAAATGCTTGGCACCATAGACACTTACGCCAACATAGTCGAAATCATTTTCGGTGGTTGCGAAGTCGCCAGTGCTCTTGGAGCTACCGGAACCAACGTTGAACGCGAGGCCGAGGCGCAAATCGCTAGCAAAGGTGTAGTCCGCGCCAAGGGTCGCGCCCACGATGTCGGTGTCGTAACCATAGTTGTAACTACCGGACTTGAAGCCGTCGGCGCTCGTGTGGTTGTACATAGGCATGAACCAAATGCCGAAGCCTTGGGCCATGTTGCCACCATCAGCAGTTGGCAGAATTGCGCCGTCGCCGTTCATAGCAAGCCAGTTGGAGCTATCCGCAGCGGCAGTTGCCTTGGCCTGTGGAACGATGGTGGTACGGGCGCCCATGTTTGCAGCAGCGGCCGCATTGACAGAGCTGAGCCCTGGGACAACAGCAGCGTTGGCAGCGAGCTTGGTTGCGCCTTCGATGATGACGTCGCCATTGTCTTGGTTGGAGGCGTCCTTAATGAAGTCAATACCGGCAGAGTCAACACCAGAAGCGATAGCATTATCGATGAGTGCAGCAAGACCAGAATCAAGGTTCACGCCCAAAGCATCGCTTGCGTCAACTTGACCAATGGTGATGGAGTAGGAAGAGTCTTCCTTAGTTACAGACGTCACTTCCATGAAGGCATTGTCAAGGAAGATGGTGTCGGTGTCGACGCCATCTTCACCATTGCCCCAAGAGTCGGTTGCAATAGTAACAGCGTCGCTAGCAGCGGTGCCACTTGCAATCTTAATGGTTGCAGTGCTTTCACCATCCTCACCTTCAGTTAAGGTCGCGCCCGTCGTAGTCACAAGCAGTTTTGCGCCTTCAGCGGTTGTAATGGTCGATGCGGTCAATGCAGCGTCAGTGGTGCTCCACGCGCTCATGTCAATGATGCACAAAGAATCATCGCCGAAATAAGCTGCGCCATCCGCTATGGTGCCAACACCAGTAATAGCACCAGTATTATCAACATCAGCATCCACAATAAGCGAACCTGATTCGCCAAGATCAAGCGCTGTACCTGAAATAATGATAGCACTTTGTGCAGTACCAACGGTGAAGCCTGTATCTAAATCTGCAGTTGCATACCCAGCGGCCTCCACAAGCTCTTGCCAGTACGCAATATCGCTATCGCCCAAGGCCAGTACAGAACCAGCAGAAACAAGGGTAGTACCTTCAAAAGACGCGTTGACGACATCTTTGATTTGCACGTAAGCAGGGTCAATGAAAAGAATGGAACCTGCTTCACTCTTGTACGTCTCAGCAACAAGCGAGGAATTGAGGACATTGATTTGCGCCGTTGCATTGGCCGTTAAAAACTCAATGGTAGCCGAAGCTGTATTGACATTGAAGGTCGCGCCATCGCCGCTACCCTCACCAACGGTCACGCTTTCGAGTGAACCGCCTTGGGCATTGAGGTTATCAGTAACGCCAACATTCAAGGTAGAATTATTAGTAACGGTAAGGCTTGTTGATACTGTAGTGCCACTTTCGTTTGATGCACTCAGCAAAGCACCCGTACCGTCGCCCACAAGCGTGGTTGTGCCACCCGTGAGCTTCACGTCAACACTTGTGGCAGTGGAGTCACCTGTATCCACGACCACGTCTTTCACGGTGCCAAGGCCGCTGGTGCTTGATGTAAGGGAAGCGGTGGAGTCGCTGCCAGCAGTCACGCTGCTTGCATCAACGCTCAAGCTATTGCCCGTAGCAAAGGTGCTGCCATCGTTAGAATACACAGAGTCATCTGTGGCTTGGATTGTACCGTCGGTGCCAGCAGTGGCTGCCAAATCTGCCGCAATACCAGATGCGTCAACCAATGTGCCGATAAGCTGTACTGTAAAGTCATCACTGCCATCAGCAACAGCTGCAATAGCGGCTTGTGTTGTATCCACATCGCTAGCTTGGAATTCAGTGTAATATAATGTGATGGTTGCATCATCCACAAGGGTCAGCGTGCCAACAGTCAAAACACCGTTGCTTGCGTCACCAAAGCTTGCATCATCAGCACTCGTAATGACCAATTGGCCTGTGCTGATTGTTTGTGCATACCCGTCTGTCAGCGTGAATGTATCAATGCTTGCACTACCGCCAGCATTGACGTTCAACGCCATTTCACCTGTTGCAATAAAGCTTGAGGTTGTAAACGAGCCACCATTTTCGATGTTGAATGTAGCATTATTACCATCAATTTGTACAACGCTACCAGCTTCAAGAACACCTGAAATACTGATTGCTTGGTCCCAATACGTTTCAGCTAAGTTAAGCTCTCCACCAACTTTCAAGGTTACGCCACTGGCTACAACAAGAGCATCCACTCCTTGTGTGCCTTCAGCTCCAAATTTCCATCCATTTTCAATATCAAGCGTGCCCTCTAAGATAGAAAAACTAGCACCCCAAAAATAAAAACCATCCCCAGCAATGTGCAAGGTGCCTGCGCCATCTTTGTAGTGATTTGCATACCAATTAAACGTTGGCAGTGTCATAGTAACGTCTGAACCTTCATTCACTGTTACGTAGTTTACGCAGTTCAATGTAGCATTAAAATCACCGATATACGCGACACCATTTTCGCCTGTTGTGCCAAATTCGAGGATAAAGGAGTCAGCCATTAGACTATAGTCATACGTCGTCACACCAGCAGAAGTCGTGGAGGATTTTGCTTTACCTTCATTATAAATTTTTAATCCACTATAACCATCATACAGATTTGTGTAGCCAGAAGTCGCTTCTTCACCAGTACCAGATTCACCTACAAAGGTCACCTTTGCCTCTGTAATTGTATCGTCCCAAAAAAGACTAGAATAAGAAGAATAGTTCCCTCTAGCATAAATATACGCCCCATTATCAAATTCACCACCCTCTACAATAAGATGTGAACTGCCAATACTTGACACTCCCTGAGACTTATCAGAGTCATTGTAGTAGTTCCCCAAATAGACATCATATTCAATTACAGCACCACTAGTCATTACAACTTCAGACGTGGTGATTTCAATAGTAAAATCAGCGTCAACGTCCGTAATTTCTTGTCCAAGATAAAGACGGTTTACTGCTTCGCTAAGTGTTGCAGTAGAGTCTGTAGTACCTGACTCAACAGCATAATAATCCGTCACCGCCAAAGCCCCAGTCGCACCACCAAGCACAAGAGCGCCAGACAAAACGGTGGCCGCAGCCAAGGAACCAAACACATTCATCAAAGAACAATTTTGTAAGACCTTTTTGTACCGAGCAATCAAGTTGCCCACAGCGTTGCGAGACATAGTCATGATTTTTCTCCAATAATTAAAGATGTTAATAACCTTTCCTCAAAAAGTTATTAGTAACGTAGCAGCTTAAAAAAATAATGTACACGTGGGCTATTTTGGGCACTGATTATACTTTGCCAATCTTGTAAAAATCATGACCACACAGGTTTAGCTGCACTACAAATACGATTGAGTGCTCAATCTATTTTTTAAACAAAGCACCACAGCATACTGTATAGACACAAGTGCAATGTGTAAAAAAAAATGATATTTTATATTTATAATGTATATGATGTTTCTTTTTTCTAGTGTAGTAATAAAAAAATATGCGTTAATTCCATATAAATTAAATATAAATAATGATAAATATGCAACGCAAAATAGTAGAAATTGTATGTTGCAGGAAAAATCTTTCGTAAAAATAAGATACATATTTATATAAAATACAAGAATATTTTTTTGTGTACTATAGAATTACTATAATAAAATCGCCACAGAACCATAAAAGTACGGCTAGAAATAGAAATTTTCCTCACAAATACATGCTATAGAATGATAATTCCTTGGAAAAACTTTTTGAAGTATACTAATAAGCCGAAAGCCATACCACAAAAAAACGCGCCCCACTGTCACCATAAAGGTCACAGCAGGGCGCGTTTTATTTGTATATCTACTATTTAGAATTCGTAACGCAAGTTCACACTAACACCATGGCTTTCCACGTTTTCGGAAAGGTCAAGGGTGTAGTTGAGGCTTACATTGCAAGCGTCCTTAGCAAAGCCGAGGCCAAGCGCACCTTGGAAGGTG
>JAWXUA010000011.1:0-33692 GCA_044433065.1 Pseudomonadota bacterium | reverse complement strand
GGGAGGGAGGAAACTTTCTCGAAAGTTTCCTCCCTCCCCCAGTATGTAAAATCCTATCGCGTCAATTTACGGAACTTGATGCGGTGAGGCTGTTCAGCATCTTTGCCAAGACGCTTTTTGCGGTCAGCTTCGTATTCAGAATAGTTGCCGTCAAAGAAAACAACTTTGGAGTCGCCTTCAAAGGACAAGATGTGGGTGGCGATACGGTCAAGGAACCAGCGATCGTGGCTGATGACCAAAACGCAACCAGCGAAATTGTCGATGCCGTCTTCGAGAGCACGCATGGTGTTGACGTCAAGGTCGTTGGTAGGTTCGTCAAGCAGGATGACGTTGCCACCCTCTTTGAGCATGCGCGCAACGTGAACACGGTTACGCTCACCACCGGAAAGCACGTCGACCTTCTTTTGCTGGTCCGAACCCATGAAGTTGAAACGCGAACAGTAGGCACGGGAATTGACTTCACGGGTGCCGAGCTTCACAGTCTCATAACCTTCGCTGATGACTTCGTAGACGGTTTTCCCTGGGGTGAGGGAATCGCGGTTCTGGTCAACGTAGGCAAGCTTCACAGTGTCGCCAACTTTCATTTCGCCAGCATCGGGCTTTTCCGTGCCTGCAATCATGTTGAAGAGCGTGGTTTTACCAGCACCGTTAGGACCAATGATGCCGACGATGGCGCCTGCTGGAATGATGCAGTTGAGATCTTCCACAAGCATCTTCTCGCCAAGAGTCTTGGAAACGCCGCGGGCTTCAATAACAGTCTTGCCAAGACGTGGGCCAGCTGGAATGTAGATTTCAAGGTCATTGGCGCGGGCTTCACTTTCGTGGCTGACCATGGCTTCGTACGCGTTGATACGCGCCTTACCCTTGGCATGGCGGCCCTTAGGTGACATCTTAATCCACTCGAGTTCGCGCTTGAGGGTCTTTTGACGCTCAGCTTCGGCCTTATCTTCGTTGGCAAGACGCTTTTCCTTTTGGTCAAGCCAAGAAGAATAATTGCCCTTCCATGGAATGCCGCGGCCGCGATCCAGTTCCAAAATCCAACCAGCAACATTGTCGAGGAAGTAACGGTCGTGGGTTACGGCAATGACGGTACCTGGGAAGCTTTGCAAGAAGCGTTCAAGCCATGCAACGGATTCGGCGTCAAGGTGGTTGGTAGGTTCGTCAAGAAGCAAAATATCAGGGCTTTGCAAGAGCAAACGACACAAGGCAACACGGCGACGCTCACCACCAGAAATAACTTGTACAGGTGTGTCACCTGCTGGGCAACGCAAAGCATCCATGGCCATTTCAAGACGTGCATCAAGGTCCCATGCATTCTTGTTGTCCATTTCTTCTTGCACTTTGCCTTGGCGGTCGATGAGTGCATCCATTTCATCGTCGGTCATAGGCTCAGCAAATTTGGCGTTGATTTCCTCAAATTCTTTCACGAGGTCCACAACATCACGCACGCCATCTTCCACAACTTCGCGAACCGTACGCATCTCATCAGCAAGTGGTTCCTGCTCGAGGTAGCCAATGGTGAAGCCTGGAGCAAGCACGGTCTTGCCGTCAAAAGCATTGTCCACGCCAGCCAAAATCTTCAAGAGCGACGATTTACCAGATCCATTGAGACCCAGAACGCCAATCTTTGCGCCATAAAAATAGGAGAGGGAAATGTCTTTCAAGACTTCACGCTGACCATGACGCTTGGTCACGCGGATCATGGAATAAATAATCTTATCTGGTTCGTTGCTCATGGATGCATCCTTGGGTTTTATTTTTTTCTGGGTGAGGGTGAAGGAAATTTTTGAAAAAGTCTCCTTCACCCTCACCCAGACCCCCACCCCCTTCCTTCAAAACTTTTTAATTGCGTTGATCGTAACGTTTTTTAAAAAGCATTCGCGGCGCATGGGGGGGGAGAGCTATATTTTTTTAAAGGGATTAGCAATAATCTGAAACAATTAGTATACCTAAAATAAGCGCTTCGTCCACTTTGGCAAGACGTGCCCTATCAAAAGACTTGGCCTACCATGCTAAATCTGGCATAAAACCACATTGAACATGATAGGCCGTAAAGCAATTATGTATTATAGAGTAAAGATATGAGGAAATACCATGAACCCAGTTATCTTATCCCCAGAAACACCCATCGCAGAAACCCTACAACGTTACCCATATCTACACCCTCTTCTCCTCGACTATGCCCCAGCCTTCGCACGCCTCACAAAGCCCCTTAACCTCGATGCCGATGGCAATGCCATCACGCTGCAACAAGTGGCTGACCTTGCAGGGCTCGAACTCGCTGGACTACTCACCACCTTTGCCCGTGGACTCATGGAGCACGAGGGCCTCAGCGTTACGCTTATTCCGCGCAAGACTTTTATTGGGTAAAATAAACTGGGGGAAAGGGAACCCCTTTGAAAAGAGTTTCCCTCTCCCCCAGAATGCCCTTCCCCCCCAGCTTAACTCATAAATGAACTCGCTACAGATGAACCAACGCTCATGCTTGTGCCTGTCATGAGCTGAAAACGCTCTGTATCATCATCGGCCTGAGCAAGAAGTGAATTTTTCATATAATTAGCTGTGCCAGCGTCGTATTCAGCTTGGGCTACGAGCTGCCGTGTTTCTGCTGCTTGCTCTGCAGCTGCGATGCCTGTGGTTACATTATTGCTCGTGACAAGGTCGAGGGCAGAACCGCTATCAAGGGATACACCTGACGCACCTAGAGTTGAACGAATTTCACCCTCAGTCTGATCGCCGTCACGATAGATATTGCTGATGGCTGTGTCACCTTCAGCTTCATATGCAAGGGCCTGATTATATGCCGATTGTTCCTCGCGAGCATAGACTTCGGCTTGCGCCTCAAGGGACGCACTTTCACTGTAACTGGTCATAAGCTGTGACACACCTTGTGCCACAGCAGATACGATGCCAATGGCCGCTGTTCCACACATAAAGCCTCCTTTATACTGTTAAGTATGACCGTCTGCGAGACGGCCTTGTTGTGTAAGCATGGCTATAAGCTTGTCTTTGTTGGTCATGAAGACATGCAAGAGGCGTCCATGGGGACCACAAGGCTTAGGCTCACCAATGTGGAAGCCACAACGTTGAAGGAGTCGCCGCATGCCAGTACGCTCCTTGAGCACCCATGGTGGCAAGACATTCATCAAGCATGGGTAGTATTGGTGCAAGAGCTGGGTATAATACAGGCCAATGCGCACTACTTCTTTACGCACAGCATGCAGAGCTGGTGTACCAAAAAACCATACAGCCGCGACGTGGGCGTGGGATGTATAGACCTGCGCACCGCCAAGAGCGATACAACGTTTCCCTTGCAAGACAGCCCAACGCTTGGCTGATAATGCAAAGGCCCGTGCTGCCGCTGCCACAGCTGAAAGACCTGTGGCATACGCAAGTTCTCGCGCATCTTCTGGGCGTAAATCCTCAATGACTTCGCGAAAATGCTGCTTAGTGGCTGGAACCACAAGCAAGTCACCAAAGCGCACACCATCCTTTGTTTCTGTAGAGTAATATGTTGACATTGTTAGATTTCACCACCTTCAAGCTCAAAGGATATGGCAAGGACTGTTAGGGGCAACGGATCCACTTGCCGTAAATAGGCTGAGGTTGCACTGGCTAAAGCGGCACTTAAAGGTAATTCCTTATCACCGCTCCACAAAGGTAGGGCTACACCCACATCATCAGTCATGCTTCGGAAGGGAACTTCATACAAATCATCGCTACTAGGCCCACACCATAAACCGAGACTTTTATAGAGACGCACACGAATACGGGTGACACGACGCACTTTGCCAAGAGAAACAACATCGTTGACAACACCTTCTGGTGGCAATGGCTCAAGGTCAGAGACATAGGGCAGACCGACGTGCACATGGTGGGAAGGGGAATCAAGGCTAATACAGCCATCCACCACAATGCGTGGCGGCATGACGGCTCCGTCTGCCAGAATATGCACAGTACGGCCTTCAAGATGCTCAAGGCCAAAAAGCTTGGTCACACCATCGCTATCTTGATCTTCATAGGTCAGGCCAGAGTCCACAAAGAACGCATCTTCCACGTCTGTGCCAGTAAAGGGTGGATCTAAACGCTCAATACACCATTCCTCACCATTGGCATTTTCACGCAATACGGCAAACCATAATTCGTCGCCATCAACGCTAGGAATACAGCACACAGAGGCAATGCGCCCATCTGTTTCGTGACGATGCCAGCCCACAATTTCATGCTCAGGAATACGAGTTAGCGCGATGAGAGTCCCATCGTCCATAACACACCACACAGCACTGTGTGGCGACTGTTGCCATGCCCAATCCACAAGACGACGATTTTCTGTAAGGTGCTCAGCCAAAATAGATAAGTCTGTGCCAGAATAACCGTCAGAGGCAAGGGTGTAAGCATATTCACGCACAACTTTACTGTCGCGTTGCACAGCAAGAATGGCATCGCCCACAGATAGCGGACGAATATTGGCAACGCCGCGCACAGATTGTCGCTCAAGCTCGCATGATGATGGCGTAAATGCCGCATCACTGACGCCAGACAACGTCCATTCGTCACCACCAGTCCCCACAAGCAAACGCATGACGGGTGTAATCCAGCGCACAGCACTCACCGTGTCCGCTGCGATGGTTACGGTTACGGAGTCGTCGTCACGCAAAGGACTTGATGTGGTAAAGTTATTGTACGCACCAGATTTACTGGCCCAAATAGTTTGGGGATTATTTTCAGAGCCAGCAAAGCACAAACGCTGTTGCCAAAAAACACCGCACGAAGGCCAATTTCCTTCGCCTTCAAAAGGATTGCGTTCCTCTGGTGGGCCAGAGTCAAAGTCCGCGGAAAGGCCCGTGTCAGTATACTCTTCACCTTCGCCAGCAGTGCCCAAAAGTCCATAGACCGAAGTGCCGCCACCTGCGCGGTACACACGATATTCCCCTGCATTTTCCACAGGATCCCACGACATGGTGACGGAAGACGACGTGCTTAAGGTATCTGCGGAAGTGACTGTCAGAACCTCACTGGGTAAACTTTCCTCGCCAGTTTCCTCGTTCAAAGCGGTGACAACATATTTTCTTTCATAGGAACCGCTAGCCGCGCTCACCTTTTGAAAATTGGTGGGGGCTTCCATGCTTGGCTCAAAGGTGACCTCCACAAGCTGCCAATCATCGTGGCCATAGCGCTCAAGTCGGCGTGGCGAGGCATAATGGCTCACAAGATAAAGCATGTCCGCAGACTGGCACCAGTGCAAATTGTTTAGCTCTGACGCTGGCCATGGTGTTTCCACCACAACAGGCTCATTGTCTTCATCGAGCACCAGACCACCTTGATACCAAAAGCGTATTTTTTCGTGAGTAAACTCAAGAACATAGGACTGCTCTTCACTAAACACAAACGGAATAAGGCGCACAATATGCTCGTCTTCTGTGGAATTTTCTACGTCAAATTCTTGGGCCGCACCCATGTAACGCAAGCCAGATCTGCGATAGGCTCCACCATGTGGATGCAAAAGCATGTTATATAGTGTTCGACAACCACTACTGTAGCGCGTCTGGTCAATGCGCGCTGACATGAGCGGTGATAATTCACCAGAATTGAAAGAGTTTTGCGTGACGCTCAGGCTTGACATTAGCGCACCTCCAACCATGAACTTGTGGCTTCATACTCTTCGTACTCCTCCGCCGCATCAGCTAAACGCGCAGAATCCAAGGCATCAGCAAAGCGTTGCAACATGACCTGCTCAAGACGCGTACTGCCCATAAGCGGTAAGGCCAAAGCACTGGCCAAACGTCTGGCCAAGGCTTCCACAAAAAGAGCTGGAAAGGCTGTTGGATCCGTGACACGTATCGTTAAAACAGCCTCAGCTGGCTTGGCGTCGGTATAGAGAATACCATCGGCCACAATTATGAAAGGATCACCATTGCGTAATGTTCGCACACGCAAAGCATCCGTTGGCACACGATAGGCATAGGCATAGTTGAAGAGCGGTGTTTCCGTCATGCGAGCAAGGCTTTGCAAAGATGTTGCAAAATTCCAGTGGTAACTTTCAAGCAATTCATCTCTTGTGTCTGCATAGTGGCGTGAACATAAATCTGCCTCCCGCGATGCCTGATCAAGAGAAAGAATTTCTGGTGCGCCGAGATAACGCAATGCACGATTGCAAATACTGACTTCACTATTCATTAAAATATTCCTCTATATATTTAGCTTGCTGAGCTTGCTTTTTTTCTTGGGTCAGACGACGCTCTGCACGTTGTTTGGCAATGGAAAGCATACGATATAAAAGATCTTCATCGGCATCACGTGGTGCATAGACGCCATACGACGCAATTTTTGCTCGCAATGTTGCCATGCGAAATCGTTCCATATCTTCTGGAAGCAATTCACTGTTGCATTGTGAAGCATCATACTGTTCTCTATCTCCACTCGACATAAAAAACCCTTTTTCTATAGAACTATACAAATAAAAGCCACGGTATACACCACATGTATACCGTGGCGTCGTTAGTAAATTACAATATAAAAGACCTATCGTGGCAAATAGTCAAAAACAATATCAACACTACCAGATACTGCAGTGTCATCGGTACTCATTTTTACACGTACATATTCACGCGCATCAGATGGCACAGGCAGACGGGCAATGACATCGCCAATGGCCCAAGAGCATGCGGAAGAAGTAGCCGTGCAAGAGCTCGTCATGGGCACTGCGCTAAAGGTTTCATTGTCATCACTATCTTCAAGAGTCATGCTGATGGTCTTGCCCACAGTCAACGATACTGCTGTAGCTGCAACCATGACCATTTCCGTACTACCAAGCAGACCACCAGCAGATTGGCCGCCACCATTGCCCACAGCTGAAGTATTGCTAGGCAATGCTTGCTCGCTGGCGAGATCAGTTCCATACAAACGCAACATATGATTATACATAATTCACCGTATATCCTTGTAATTTTATAAAATTAGTTAATTAGTTAGTAAAAAAATACATTTTTTACAAAGAAACAATATCCTCAGTGCCATCCAAGAAATTGTACGACGTGACAATTTCCACACCATTCCAATGGGTTACTTGACGATCCAAATCCTTGCCACCAGGAGCAATCTGCAAAGAGCTTGCCTTATACTTATACAACATATTGCGTGCACGCTCGTGCATGAAGAGGTAGGTGGTGCCATTGGTGGTTGCACGCACAGAAGCGAGCAAATCATCAATCATGGTGTCTGTTGGAATGTGATCTGTGCTCACGTTAACCAAAGCACCAACGCTGTGAAGATTACCGATTTGCATGCCAAGGTAGGCTTTGATGCGCAGACCATAAACAAGCACGCCAGCATAGGCACCGGTTGCCGCTTTATAGAGATTGCCACCATTGATGGATTGGGTATCCAAAACAGCACCCTGCTTGAAACATTCTGGGCTATACAAACCGCAGGTCTCACCTTCGGTAAAGCGAACAGCCAAAATGGAATACGTACCACCGCTGGTTGCCCCTGCATCCACAGCCTTATTGTTATCCAAAGCCCAAGCACGGAAATTGTCGTAGATGATGCGTTGTTCCGCGGCCATACCAGAGCGGCGCAAGACCTTTGGCATTTTACGAGCAAAGTACTTTTCACGGCCACCAAACATATTGGCCGTATCTTCAGGCACTTCCACCTCACCACCAAGAATGGACAAGTCCACCTTACGGAGCTGGCTGGTCATATCAACGGTTGGCAATGGGGCATTCATGGACACCCAACCAGCACCAGTGACTTCCGTCACATCTTCATACATATTCCAAAGGCCATGACTAGCTTCTTGGAAAGGAATAACGCCCAAAATCGGAGCTTCTTCAGTCAAACCATCCACTTGTTGTGGTTGTTTACGTGCAAATGCAGAAGCCAGTTCGCGAAGTGTTTTAGCCATATTGTATCTCCTTGGTTTGATCTTCCTTAGCTATGTTTGCAAACACACCCTAGAGCTTCACCACAAAGCCCATACGCGGAAAAATCGTTAGTTTCATTTTACGGCAAAAGCCGCATCCCCATATATTCTGCGTCAGCTTTGCACAGACCAATTCCATGCAAGGCATTGCTATTTAAAAATAACGCAAAGCATTGTTATTTAAAAACAACTTGACGCAAGAAATCTTCAGTACTCATACGCTGTGACCCAGCAAAAGAACCACGTGTACCGCCCATGCCGCCAGCTTCCATGGTGGTTTCACCCACAACATCAGAAAGCTTTTCCAACATTTCAGCAAATACAGGGCTATTACCAAGAGGCCCTTGCATGAGTGGCATAAGGCGGCCTTCCATGCGGTTGTCCAGCATTTTTAAGGTGCTACGTGCTTGCTCAAGCTTATGATCATAGGCACCTTGCCAGCGATCTTTGAGGTTTTGCTCGCAATGTTTAAGCCCCTGCTCCATGGCGGCATTTTGCTCAGCTTGCCAGAAGCCCATGGCCGCTTGGGCTTGTTGTGGCGAAAGCTGTGAGCTTGCGCAAAAATCTTGAATGCGTGAAACGAGCGCAGGATCTTGGGCCACAGCAGCTGGCATGGCAAAGTTATAGGCGGCAGCGTCAAAGCTTGCAGGAGTAGTGGGCTCCGTATTGCTCTTGTCCGCCTCTGCATTCTCAGCACCACTTACAGCGTCTGCATTGCCCATATTAGCCGTATTGCCCGCAGCCTCCACTTGATTTGGCGTAGGCGATTGGGAGGCAGAGTCCGAAAGAGAAGCACTATTTGTGCCTGTTGCTTCGCTACCAACACTTGCCATTGCACTCGTGCCACCAGACATATTTCCTGATACAGCACCCACATCACTAGTCATCGTCGTCATACTATCGACGCCCATAAAATCTCCTTATAGTATAGTTGATTACCCATTACACAGCAGACATTTTCCACTGCCGCGCACCTTCCAATTGCAAGCGTACAAGACTCATGGGATCGGCCATGGCAATCTCCGCCATACGGTCTTGACGATAGTCATGAAGGGCCGCCGCCGCAGCTAAGTCCATGTTCGTCCCCAAAAGCCGCTGATGAGCCCCAGCATAATCAAGCCAATGCCGCACAACGCGCAAACCTGCACCGCCATCCATTTGCAAAACATGCAAAAGGTCATCGAGATACGAAGCAAGACGTGTATAAAACTCACGGCTTTCACAGTCCGCCTCATCAGCCTCGTCGCCAAGCAAGTCCGTCAAGGTGGTTAAATCCTGTGCGGCCAAAGTCCCTGCTTCATGGCGATTGATGAGCTCATCAAAGTGGCTCTCTGGTTTAGAAGGGCTTTGCTTAAAACCATACACATCGCCATAAGGCTGTGCTGTCTGTTCATTGCCATACATGATACCAACTCCTTTTTATGCCTGTTGAGGGCTAGTCGCGTTATGTACTTGGCTACTAGATTGACTACTCGTTTGACCACTTGTCGGCTTCACAGCTTGAGCACGTTGACCTCCAGAACCCGAGCCTGAACCCGATGCACCCGAGGCACCCGATACACCCGATACACCCGATGCACCCGACGTCGCCGCAATCACCTTGCTCACAGCCTCAGCAACATTGGTACCAGCCTGTTTTTGCTGTAAATATTCAGCCATACGCCTAGCCTGAACCTCAGCATCGGAGCGAATAAGTTTAGCAGGGACACAAGCAATACTGCCGAGCTCATCCACAGCCTGCTCAAAATCAACCTTATCAAGGACACCAGACGAAACCTGCGCCAGCGAAGCCACATCCGTTGCAAAACGTCTGATGGACTGTGCTGTGACAGTGCGCTGAGCCTGTGCAAGGGTCGACACATATTCAATGCGCAAGGTCTGCCCTTCAAGCCCAAGGGGCGGCGTTGGTAGCATGCCTGCACGCTTAAGCATGCCATACGTGCGCTCAAGTAATGGGTCGAGCAATTCCGTTTGATGGCGTTCAATGACAGGGCCAAGCATAAGTAGCTTTTCCTCGCTCCGCTCCGACACTTCCGTCGCCGTCACATTGGACCGCCCTTCAGCTGTAAACATGAGAAATAAATCATTAAAAAATCCCTCACGCACAGCAGATCGCACATCCTCAATCTTGCTCGACACAGCATTAATGTCGGGATTGATTTGGTACAGCGGTCCAATGCTTTCATTTTGTCCCGATGGCACATAGTTCAGACCACCAGGAATTAAGTTCAGCCGCTGTTTAAAGCTTGTGGGCACACGCATGGGCGGATTGACGACCTTATGCACTGCAAGCAGTTGACTACGGGCCATCTCCTGCAACATCTTCACGTCAGGCAAAACATCCATAGCTGGCGAATGCCCATAAATCTCGCAACCACACACGTCCCATCGAGCCGTCAAATGTGGGAACTCTTCATAGCCGCCTTCATGCAAGAACATGTCAGGCGCATCAGCCTCCCAAACCAAGGATTCCCAAGGCATATTCATAGGACCAAAGGCATCAGACCTGCGCATATCGTCCATACGTGGGCGCACCATGTGCATAATTTCCACGCGTTCCTCAGGACTTTTACGGTACAGACGGCGCGTCCGCGTTGACATTCTTTCCTCACCATAACGCTCAGCAATTTGCCGTGCCGTCATGCACGTTCGGCGTACAACCGTATCCACCCGTCCTGCCGCATCACATGCCCACGCAAAGTCACCGCAAGGCACATTAGTGAAACGCATGAGGCGTTTATGGTCCACTTCCTGATACATATTGGCAGAACCAAAGGCTGACAATTCTGCGTACAAGCTATGGATAGCAGGATAAAAATTACTCCGTGCCAAAGCCGCATACATGCGACTTTCCACCACATCCAACCAGCGACGATCTGGGCCAGACTCAGACTCGTCATCGGTAGCAAGGCGCAATCGGAACCATGGTCGCGCTGGCGAGGTCAAACCACCTTGCATGCCTGCCGCCAAAATCCGCAGCGCTCTTGTGGCTGTGGAATCAATGATACGACGCCCTATTTTTGGGTCTGGCTTGACACTCTCATAGGCATATTCACCATGCTTATGGGAGAAGCGCGGCAAAATATACTTTTCAACCTCGCCCCAAGCCCCTTTCCATGGATCACGGCCAAGCTCCATGGCATCGGCAATTTCGCGCGCTTCACGAAGTCGTTCACGCTCATAAGGATCTGGTCTGCGATTTGGCCAATGACCATCTTCACGACCCATATCCTCTTGCTGGCCATAGTGTTCTTGTTGCCCATTTGGGTCCTGCCGGCCCTGCTGACGCTGTTGATACTGTCCAGACTGTCCATATTGGCCAGATTGGCCAGATTGGCCATATTGACCATATTGACCATATTGGCCACGTGAACTTTGCTGCCCGCTATGATGGCCATACTTGCGGCCACCGCGTTCTTTTTTTCCGCTCATACTATTGACCTAAGAGCGTTTTTGTTTGCACATTAGCATCTTCCGTCACGCCAAGAGAACCCGTCAAAATGGTTCCCTCACGGCCCTGCTCCTGCAATGCAGCAAGGCGCGCTTCTTCCTTGCTTGCCTCAATAGCCTGTGCTTGCTCTTCCTCAGCCTGCCGATTTAATTCACTCTGATCGACAACAGGCGTGGTGCTGACCGTTGATGTACTTTTGCCCGTAAGGCTTGATGCCGAACTACCCATAACGCCTCCTCATATTCTTCACTGTTTTTGTTTTCATGAAAGGCCAAGGCCCAAATGCGCTTGGCGTGAAAAAGTCCTAACCTACCCTTTTTTTCGATTTCGGTGTGTAAGGGGTGTCCGCACGGTGTCCGCATGGTGTCCGCACGGTCTAAGCATGGTGGCATGGTTTTGAAAAAATGCGGTTTTGGGGGAAATAAGCTGGGGGAGGGAGGAAACTTTTCCTGCCCGAAGGGTGGCCGAAGGCCATAGCCGTTAGGCGAGCGCAGCGAGTCTTACGGATACAGAGAGCAACGCTGAAAAAGCTTCCTCCCTCCCCCAGTCCAAACCACCACCCTAAACGCAGTCCTCGCGCTTGAGGATGGTTAAAACCCCATCTACATAGCGGCCATGCTTACGACCACCAAGGGCGTTAGGGCTGAGGTAGCAGGATCGCGGTAAGGCGGCTGTGATTTGAAAACCTAGTTTTGTGGCATAGCCAATGGCGTGGCGATAAGGGGCTGGCGTCACACCGCAGAGAACGGATACAGGCGCGCTGTCATTGCTTAAGGGAACGCCATGAACATCGCATTTTCCCACCTTCATGATGAACCGCACAGCTGTCATGCCCATATAGTGCCCGTGTGGTCGCCCAGCTTCGAAGATACAAAAGTGGATTTGCGCCATGTGCCCTGCGTGACCGTTGCACCACCAAAGGGCTAAGACTTGCCCATGGACTTCAAAGCAGTAGGCCCATGCTCGACCTGGTGCGAGGAGATTGGCGAGGTCCTCGGCACAGCGCACGGCACCATCATAAAAAACCGCACGGTGAAGACCTTCAGACTCCATGCATTGCCAAATATGCGCTAGATAGCCTTTGCCAAAAGTCGTGGTATTGGGTGATAGGTCGCCATTGATCTCTGTTATATCAGGATTATACGAACGCAAACGGATATTATTCTGCATAAATGCCATACTCCATATTGGCCACCATCTCTTGTGGCATGCTGCTATCTGCCTCGGGAAATTCCACACGCATATCAGGATCCATAATCCGCGCTAAGCAATCGAGCATGTCATCATGCCGCGATACGGGAAAGGACAAGAATTCATCGTGCACAAGCTCATGCACAAGGTCGCGCTCTTTGCCATCAGCATCTCTAAACACAATGGTTTCGGGTAGATACATGCGTCCTTGCTCAAATATTGGCACTAAACGACGAATGCGGTCATTTTTCGGCATAGAACCGCCCAAAGTTGTGATGGTGAAACGGTAATGTCGGCGCTCCTGCTCACTTTGGATATGCTCGATATCCGCCTGCATGCCATATTTTTCATAGCCTACAGCAAGGGGCTTGTGCTTACGGTGTAAGCGGAATAAGGCATCAGCCCGCGCAGTTAAATTGAGCCTGTCGCGTATGCCATCAATGAGATAATAGTTGCCATCCTCAGCAAGACCCACCACAAGCATGACCGTATAGTCACTGCCCTGCTTTCGCTCACCAGCAGGGTCCACCAAGAGATAGGTATTCATGCAGCCCGCAGCGTCATCAGCCTTGTGGCCACCAGATTGGCCATGGTCATAAGGCCCTGTGCCCCAACCAAAATGCGCCCAGTCCTGACATACCCATCGGCGCAACCATTCCTTTTTAAAGCCCTGCACACTGTCGGCCACAGGGTTGAGCAACATCTGGCAACCAAAAACATAGGGCCCCATAGCCCGACGTTTTTCCTCCAAAGCATCCTTAGCTAAGAGCACAGGTGCACCATCGGATTGGCCATCGACTGTGGCTGGATGCAGACGTGGAATGGCCGCTTCACGGTCCAAGACCTCACGGTACGTATCATTAAAATGGTAGCGCGTACCAATCATGCGGCGACGGCCACCATGGGCACCAAGGTTTAGGGATAAGGCCCAACACTCTGTCACCTTGGCAATCATGTCTGGTGTGGATACAGAATCGCGTGTGACCACATCGTCATAGACGAGCAAGCCAAAATGCTTGCCAATGGGCTGACCGTCCACAAGGCCCCAAGCCTCAATGGTAGCTTCCTTAGGGTTGCTCTTGCGCTTCACCACAATGCCTTTATCAAGGGACCATACAGGTGCTTGGGTCTTGGGCGATGACCATAAAATTTCGCTATAACAATGCTTTAAAAGCTGATTGTGTTCAAATTCGAATTTTATCTGACTTAAAAAGTCCTTGGCCACAGGGCGCGAATGAGAAAAAATCCCCACGGTAATATCTGGATTGCACAAAATATCGCGGATAGTCTGCCCAAAAGTGATAATCGTCGATTTGTAATGCTCCCGTGCCCATAAATCGAGATGCCCATCTGGATTTTCCTGCACCTCACGGCACCGCTCATAAATCCAATCCTTATCCATATCCTTGCGGCCTAAAAGACGCGTAAGCAAAAAAAATAAATCGCGACGCCCAAGCTCCGCCATGCTGGACCACAAGCCCGAAAGCTCTGCCTCGCTAAGGCTTTCCTGCTTTTCCACGTCATTATCTTGTGCTGACACGCGTGCTGCATCCGCTAAAATATCATTGTAAAATATAAGGCTTTCTTGCCGTGTTAAATGCTCCATATATCCCTTCCATCTTCAATATACCTTGTCGTCCGCATTATCAGCAGACACACCATGACTGGCGAACCTCAAAACGCCACATTGCCTAACACAGGCTTTTTTCACATTCGCTGAAAGCACGGTGTCCGCATGGTGTCCGCATGGTGTGTACAGGGTCTGGGCATGGTGGGCTGGACATAAAAATACTGGCCCCACGTATCCTCAAACGCAAAATATCCTTGTTCTGCAGGGCCAAACACGTATCCTCCATAAATAAAAACAAATAGCAGAGGAGGACATATGGAAACCCTACACAGCATCATCACAGGTCAATCGCAAGATGAATATTTTTTGGCATGGATTGAAGAGCAAGCCACAGCCCTGAACCTCACAGGTTGGGCACGCCACCTCAGTGACACCGAAGTGGAAATCATCGCTCAAGGTGATCAAGACGACGCACGGGCCTTGCTTGAAAAACTCATGTCCGGCTCCGTCATGACCGGTGCTAACTCGGTGACCGAAGACTGGCTCGAAAACTACAGTCCCCACGATATTTTTGAGATTAGGTAGATTTGGGGTTGATTGGAGTATGAAGTAGCTGGGGAAGGGAGACCGTTGAAAAGGTTTTTCCCTTCCCCAGTCCAAACCTTGACAGCCACCCAGCATTGCGCTAGTCCTTTCCACAGCAAGGGGAGTAGCTAGCTCAGGCAACGTCAACAGCCTGATGGGGAACCATCTGGCGTTGCCGTCGTAAATTCATATTTACGATTAGCGAGACCTTCACGACAGAAATGTCGGAGGGTTTGCTTCGTCTTGTGCCCTCCGAAGAGTTTTCTGGAGGGAGTAGTGCCCTCCGAAACATTTGGAGTGGCGCTTTTTTTTACGGCGTCCTTCAGAGTAACTATTTCTGAGGCCGCTTTTTTTGCGCCTTCAGACCATGAGGAGAAATATTTTGACCCTAAAACAAGCGTATCCCTTTGTTCTTGCAGTGTTGGCTACAATTCCCGGTATTGCCTTGCGCTTTATGCATCCCGAAATCAGCCCTCTAGTCATGGCGAGCTTAACGGGCATGGCCATCCTTGGCGCATCTTTTATGCTCATGTGGGCATGCGACGTAGCTCAAATGGATATTCCGCAAACTTTGGCCTTGGCCGTTGTGGCCTTGATTGCGGTTCTGCCTGAATATGCTGTGGACATGTATTTCACATGGATGGCAGGCCAGCACCCAGAAAGCGATTATGCGCATTACGCCATTGCCAATATGACGGGAGCCAATCGACTACTCATTGGTATTGGTTGGAGTCTCATTGCCCTGCTGCATGTTTTCCGCTTTGGTAAGTCTGTTTTTCTTGAGGAAGAGCGCCGTTCCGAATTGCTTTTTCTGGCCATGGCAACGGTATACGCCTTATTCATTTCGCTGAAGGGATCCCTTGTTTGGTACGATGGCGTCATTCTGGTGAGCATGTATATATGGTATATCCGCATCGCATCACAACGCCCTTGCACAGAGTGCGAAGTGGAAGGCCCTGCTGAAGTGCTTGCCACCTTGCCACAAACAACGCGCCGCCTCACCACACTGGGACTCTTTTTCTTTGCCGCTGGCGTCATTCTTTGCGATGCCGAACTGTTCAGCGAAAGCCTTGTGGCCTCGGGGACAATTCTTGGAATTAATGAATTCTTGTTAGTTCAATGGCTTGCACCAGTTGCTTCTGAAGCACCTGAATTTATCGTGGCCATTATGTTCGCTTTGCGCGGCCATGCAAGCCTTGCTCTTGGTAGCCTGATATCGTCAAAACTCAATCAGTGGACTTTGCTTGTGGGTATGATTCCAGGTGTTTATGCATTGTCATCTGGATCAATCAATCCACCTATGCCATTGGATGCTCACCAAATGCACGAAATATTGCTCACTGCAGCACAATCCTTGTTTGCTGTGGTGCTTTTAACGCGCATGCAACTGGGCCTTAAAGGCGCATTAACCTTGCTGGTGCTTTTCGTAGCACAATTCGCTGCACCATTCTATGCCCCAATGATTGAACAACTCTTTGGTATTACACTTATTTATGACGGTATGCACCTTGCATTCAGCGCAATCTACATAGCCCTTGCAATCTTCTTGGCAATCCGTTTTCCAAGTCGCTTACTTGCATTGCGCCATGGCTTTACTGTCTAACACTAAATAATGCTACTTTAATCACATTAAAAGGGTACTCGTTACCCTTTTTTTGTGAGGAATTTTAACCTTGCCGGACAAAGGAAAAAATGATGCCGCAAGCATGAGCTCTCTTTTCCTTTCACAAAGCCCATGCTATAGCTTTTTCATGAACACACCATCCATATATAGTAGCATGCAAAACACTTTATCACATATATTTGATTGCGGACGTGCGCGTATGCACGGCCTCTACACTCTCTTTTCTCTTGTGCTCACGCTCACCATAGTAGGCCCAAGCACTGCGGCCTACGCCCATAATGTCGGCTTTCTCACCATGGGCGTACGCTTATATCAAAATCACATGAATGGGCCAGAGAGCATTGAAATACAAGGGCAAAAAAACAATACTGCAATTCAAGAAAGCTCTAAAGAAGTAGAAGGCAACACAGCATCTAAGCCAGAAGCCTATATGCCCAACGCTGGCATCGCCGAAGTTGAACATACAGCCATGGAAAGCCACGGCACCCTTGATGTGGCTATCTGGTATCCCACCAATAAAATGCCGCAAAACATCACCATCGGCCGCTGGCAATTGCAAGCCGCACGCAATGCCAACCCAGTGGAAGGCCGCTTTCCCCTTGTCATCATCTCCCATGATGCAGGTGAGATGCGCTTGCACCACCATAGCCTCGCAAACTTTCTTGCCCAAAATGGCTTCGTGGTAGCATGCGTAAACCATCCATATGATTGCAATACGGACATGTCCGCTATGTTCACCTTGCAACAATTGGTGCACAGACCACAACACATCCAGCACCTCGTAGATGCCCTCATGCAAAGCCCCAAAACAAAAGCCATGATTGACGCACAACATATTGCGTTCATTGGCTTTGGTGTTGGTGCGACCACAGGATTAAGCCTTGCTGGTGGCGTGCCAAGCCCAGATGCGTGGCCAAACTATTGTATGGAAGCTGAGCCCACAGATATGTATTGTAGCACTTGGGCAAAAAAACGCCTTGATAGCATGAGTTTAGCCTTGGCTGATGCTCTGCATATTCCTGAAAATATGGAACAAAAAGCAAAGCCCCAGAGTAAGCAAAATGGTAAACAAGATGCTCAGCAAGCTTCACCCATCTACCCCAAAATGCCTGAATTGCGCGATGAGCGCATCAAGTCCTTCACGCTCATAACCCCAGCCTATGGCATGTTTTTTCCTGCCCATGCGCTACGAAGCATCACCGCACCCATATTACTCATACAAGCGGAATACGACAGCATTAACCAAAAGCCTTTTCATGCTGATGCCTTACGCGTGAATCTGCCCACAACGCCAGAATTTTTTCATCTCAAAGAGGCTGGGCATTTCAGTTTACGCGATACACCAAACCTTGCCCCAAGGCACGAAAACTTATTCGGCATAGGTGATGAAGAAAATACCGCAAGCCTTGAACCAACTCTTTCAGCAGAGCAAAAAAAGGCCACACAAGAGTATGTCCAAGAGCGTATCCTCCAATTTATACGCAGTTCGCTTTCATTGTAAATTCACATAGCATCGACGAGGCAAAACCCTTTCCGCAAGCAAAGCTCTTTCCGTAATGGAAAGGGCTTTTTTTGTACCTAGCCACAATAACGGACCACAAACACAAACCATGACCCCCTCCACACCCTGCGGACACCGTGCCCCCACCACGCGCACACCCTGCACACACAGTACAAGCCATAGAGTGCCATAAACAATGATGTATAGTGCTCCTTTCTGTCATATGCAGCAAAAAAGCATCCCCACACCACAACGATGCAGATACAAGGAGACTATCATGTCAAATACCGTTCCAGAAGCAGCGTCCTCGTGGCGCTTTGACTATAAACTCAATATTTCCACACTGATAACCATAGTGTCAGCCATCATTGCCATAGCCTCCATGGGCGCAACACTGCAAAAACGTCTTGAAGTCGTTGAGCATACAAACCACGTCATTAGCATGGAACTGAAAGAAACACGGCTCACTGCCTTGCAAGTAGCCCGCATTGAAACACGCCTTGATGCCGTGCATAACAGTATTGCATCCCTGCGCGATGAAATTCGTAGCAACCGCAATAAAGCACATTAGGCCGCCATAACGCATATGCAAGAACATACGACAAATAAAAACAATGCGGCCAAGGCAACCATAAAGGCAAAGGGTATTCTCAACCAAAAACAAAAAAGCTTTGTGCAAGCCTATGCCGCTGGGCAAAGCGCCTATGATGCAGCAGTGCATGCAGGATATAGCCAGTCTAGTGCTAAAACAACGGCACGACGTCTTTTAGAAAATCCTGATATTCAGGTTGCTTTACAAAGTTTGCACGGTGAAGGTAAGGCACACGAACTGCCAGTACCAAAAGGCAAAAGTGCATCGTCATCGAGCATAAAAAACTCACCCAAGTTGCCTACTCTATTGCAAGGCCATATCAGCGAAGAGAGCATCAGCAAAGAAGACGTTGTACGCGAACTTGCGGCCATTGGTTTTGCCAGCATGAACGACATTTGCACATGGTCTGAGGATGGCGTCACACTCCACCACTCCGATGACATTCCACATGGAGCAAGAGCAGCCATTGCCGAAGTCCGCGAGTCTGGCACAGCGCGTGGTGGTGTCTTAGTAAAGTTACATCCCAAGCTGCGCGCCTTAGAAATGCTTGGGCGACACCTTGGCATGTTCAACACAGCTCAGTTAAGCACAGGCCAAGGGCTCAATAGCATGGCCTTTGACGCAGCCCAAACCCTCTTTAATGACACGGATAATGCTTTGCCAGAGGCTATTTTACATAAGCTCAATGCCGTCTATGGCAAACATGGTCGTGCATATTGCGAAGCCCAGCAAAGCAGTGCACAAGCACACGATCTGCAATGCCAAAGCAATGATAGCACGTTCGCCCACGACTATGATGAAGGTGATGACTTTCGTGAAGACTTTACCGACGAAGACGAAAATATGGACACAAATATGGTTACTATGATGCATTAAATCCTCGTACGCATAACGCATAAAAAATGCCTCGCAGAAAACTCTACGAGGCATTTTTTGTATCCAAAAAGAAGAGGAAACAGACTTGAGCAAATATAAACTATTTACAAAGGCCTTTTGCTTGCGCCTTTTCAAACTCAAAACACAAACCATCATGGCAAGCATCAGCCAAATCTTTGCATGCAGCTCTCTGGTCACCTAAAGCTTGCTGCAACAGACCGCGTGCCTCAATGGCCAAAGGCAGACCGCGCTTCAGGCTCAAAGCATAGTCAATGTCCTTGCGCGCTCCAAGTACATTACCAAGCTGTATGCTCACAATGCCGCGCATGGCATAGTTTTCCGCTTGTGGGCTGAGACGAATACTCTTGGTGAGATCGTCAAAAGCATCTTCACCATAACCAGCTTGACTCAACGCCTTAGCGCGCCAAAAATACGCTTCTACATAGTCATCTTGTGCTTCAATAGCCTTGTCGAGATGCTCTAAAGCCTTGTCCACATCAGAACATTGGCTCGCATTTTGCCGCCATAAAATACGAGCCATGGCAAAATGCTTTTCAGCCTCTTGGCTTACTTTACCAGAAAAACCCATGGGATCATGCAACTTCACTTCTTCTGTGGTGGCACAGCCAGAACACAAAAGCACAAAGCAAAAAAGAATAGCTAGCCGAGTCATATAAACTCCTCCAAAAAAAATCATTGATTTTCTATATAATCATACAGCATATATATCTAATGATCACTACTTTTTTTCAGTCGTACCAAAATCTTTTCCGGACGGCCAAAGCCCAACTGGCCCATGTACACACCCAACACAACGAAAACCAAACCACAAACCAGCTCAGTCATGATGTGGAACGTCAAGCAGAGCTGTGCTCCATGGCCATCGATACCATTCTAAACCACACAGAAGATTATGATACCGTTGGCTATGTACCACCGCAAGTGCAGGAACATACCGTACAAATGCTTAAAAGCATACCACATCCAGACGCGATTTTTGGGCTTTTGGAGGACTTAGCCCTCATAACACGCGGCCACACCCTTTTCGCGCACAAAGCGCATGGTAATGAACAAAGCTTATTAGAAGCATTTGAAAATGCTGGTGAATGGCAAATAGACGACGGCAATATTGTGAGCGAGTGGTACTGGCTTCGCTTGCCAATCCTTGCCCTAACGTCAGGCCTAACGTCTGGCCTAACGTCTGGCCTGACATCTGGCATGAACCATGATATTGTGTCTTCCTAAGAAACTAAGCATCATACAAAAGCATGCAAGGTATGGCGCAAAGAACAAAACTCTGCACCATACCTTGCCATGCTATCCTAACATGTCATAAAAAATATCTCTTATTACCAAGTACTACAAAATAAAAAGAATTACATCTGCTCAAACCACCGCTCAACACTGCGCACACTAGCGCGATAGACACCATCAGAATAACGGCGAGCAGGAAAACCATCTTCAGCCATCCACTTTTTCACCGTACGTGGTCCTGCTCCCACAGCATTACAAATAGCCTCAAGCCCAATAAAGAGCATGCTGCCTTCCATACTTGAAACCTGCGGCCTTGCCTGAAAATCAAAAGCAGATGCCGCACCAAGTTCACTTTGAGCGCGCGTGGTGTTCACATCTCCCCATGTCCCAACGCTATCACCGTGAGCGCATACGCTATTGCTATATGTTCGTTGTGCTAAAGGTCCTATGGACGCTGTTGGCACTGTAGTTGAAGGAATTTGTACCGTCGCTGACTGTGTACGCACTGTGCACTCTGGATGTATACCCATTTTTGTATCCATATCTCACAACTCCTTATTGAAGCGGATTAAAAGCCTAAGTACACATCAGGACTACGATAATAATCACGGCCATACTGATCAGGTGGAATGGCTCCAGAAAACCACGGATCGTCAAACATAGACACGTGGCACACAGCCCCTTCCATTTCGCAAGCGCGCGAACAAAAGACTTGCATGGTATATAACGGCACAAAAGGCGCATGGCATGTGCGGCAATAATGCACTTTCGCTTTCATCTTATACATAGCCGCTTTGCCAGCGCATGACCGAGAACAGTACCGCGCATGTTCCCTCTTAGTATAAAATATGCTTCCACAATATTCACAACTCTTACCAAGTAAGCTACGCTTTTTTGCTTCTAGATAACATTGGCGAGAACAGTAAAGCCCCTTGCCAAGGATTTTCCTTGATGGCTTTACGGCAAAATCTTTTCCACAATGCTGGCAAATACTTAAGGCCATACATCACCATCCGCATAAAAAGCATTGCACTTTTCAAGAGCTTGCAAGCATGCGGCTTCTGTACTTGCAGAAGGATTTTTAGCCTCATCATAAGCAGCATAGTAAAGCCCCAAAAGACAACGATACTCCTTAGTTTCAAGCGTCATTAATCCTGTCTGCCTCATTTTAGATTGAAAGGTCCCCGACTGTGAACGCTCTAGACGCATGTCCATGCTAGGCATAGCACGCAGAGTACCCGCATTGGCCGTATTCCCCGTATTCCCCACAACCTTAGACGCATATGCCTGATACGCACGATACTTGCGCTGCCCCTCATAACTATGCTGACTGCAACTATCGTTGGCTTTGTGGCATTGCGTAGCATAGTCAAAAGGTAAAGCCCTATCATGACCTCGCTCTAAGGCCATATTTGCCATAAGGCCCTTGTTCATGTACGCCCCAAGCTCGTCGACAGTACCTACTGGTTGCCCTACTGCGTGACCTACTGGTTGCCCCACTGCGTGACCTACTGGATGGCCTACTGCGTGACCTGCTGGATGGCCCTCGACATGCCCACCGCCCTTGGCCAAACAATACGCTTTTCCTATTTTTCTCGCCATAAAACCCTCATCTTGTTAAAAATGTTCATAGTTTCCCTGTAAAATCTGTTTATATATTTAACACTATGAACATAAACGTCAAGAAAAATCTTTAGATTGTTCATTTTTTTCTGGACATCCCTGAAAAATATGACATTCTAGCACACATGAATGACATAACATCTACACAAAAGAATACCCAACATGAAGGCGAACTTCTGCACTATATTGCTGAAGCCATCCAAATCATTGGAAGTGTTCGTAAACTCGCGACCATCGCTGAAGTCAGTGAACGGTCCGTATACGCATGGAAAAATGGCGAACGCTTCCCAAGCCGTGCTAATATCAACAAAATTTCTGAGTATTTAGAAGGTCTTGCAGATAAAAATTACCATATCGAAACCCCAAATCCTTTGCGTGGTTTACGCGAATGCCTTGGTAAACCATATCAACGCGACCAAGGCATACGTGGCCAATCTGTCTGTATAGAACCCCTCATGGACTCTCCCTGTACCCTTCAAGAGCGCGACGACCAACCATCGCTCTACGAACAGGCCCGAGCTATAAGCTCATACCAATTGCCCAAAGGAAAAGTGCACCTAGCCAAAGAACAAGCCAATTGTAACGCAGACTTTGTCTTCATTGAAAAGGCAGAAGCCAAGCCAAGTGCAGGCGGTGGCTCCCTTGAAACCAGCGCACAATGCGAAAGCACCTATGCCTTTAGGCTCGATTGGATTTTACAAAAGACGCATTCTTCCAATGATTTACGTATGATGGAAGTGGCTGGCCGCTCCATGGAAAATACCTTGCACAATGGCGACCTCATCCTTGTAGATGAACGCGACAAACGCCTAGTAGAAGACCGCATCTATGTCCTGCGCGTCCATGATGAAATCTACATCAAACGCTTTTCAAAAACTCCAGGCTTTTATCATTTTCGCGGCGACAATAGAGAGCTCGACTACCAAGACATCACCATCAATTTGCACAATGAAGACCTTGACTGGACCATTATCGGAAGAGCCATATGGGCAGGAAAAGAACTTTAAGTACACAAGACTTGCCAATCTGAACAAAATGTGCAAAAAGCCTTCTTAACGGAGGTTATTCACATGTCACAGTTCGTATCAGACTCTTTTCTGAGTCTAACAAAACCCCCTTTTCCACCATCAACTCCACCCAATACACCACTATCCAAGCAAAAGTCGCAGCCCAGCGAGGATTTATATATCCTCCACTATATAGACAGCGACCATTGCGAACAATGCTTCACCTGCAAAACTATATATGATGCCCTAGTCTGGGCGCGCGAAGAAGCCCAAGAGCACGCAAGCTCTGTACGCATCTACAAACTATGCCACATTGAACTTGCACCGTAAAAATCCAACGCAAAAAAAGGGATCCACCAGCCTAGCTAGTGCATCCCTTTTTTATGAACGTAAGTATGTATTATTTTTCTAACATCATCTGACGCCGTAACCACGTGGCAAGCCAAAAAGCATCACCCCCAGTCACAACAGTAATCCCAGGCGTCAATTTCATAAGCTGTAAACGCCGACCATCAGACATGGTGCAATACAGCCGCACTCGCCCCTTCACTGGCATGTGCACAAAAACCTTACGCACGTCAGCAAGGGCCACATCCCAAGTAATGCGTCGCCACCAAAAAATCTTAGTACCGTGACGTAAGCGGCCATCCTCCACTACACAAAAAGCATGGCCAAATAATATATTCCATACGTTCACAACTGCAATCTGTAAAAAGAAGGCTGCGATGACCAACAGTATAAGCCCTGCAAAGGACACCCCGTACATCAACATATACCACAGTGAGAACGTTGATGCCACAGCCAACGATACTGTCACCAATAACAGAGGGAATAACGCGCCTGCTCGCCATAACAAGGGCCATTGCCAGCCATTGATCCCATTCTGGCTGTCATAAACATCATGGCTGTCATGAACATCATGAACATCATGGCTGTCATGAACATCATGAACATCATGGCTGTCATGAACATCATGAACATCATGGCCATTACATAAGGCCACCAAGTGCGAATACGATGATGGCGTGCCCATCATATAAATAGATTGTGCCCCCACGCCCTCTTCTGTTGCAGACCTATGGTCTAAGCCACCTGATATTCCACCAGCCTGCCCATCCACCTTCTGTGGCTGTATAACCGTATCATCCGCCACATTCTCAAAAGCCACGTCCACATACTCTGCAAGCAAACGCCCAAAATTCGCCATTTCACGATACGCCACACTGCGCTCAAGGCCAATGCACGTACCATCATACATATGCAAATCCAAATGCCAACGCCGCGCAGACTTTGCCCTTACAGCCGTACCCTGCTCTCCCAATCTCGCCATATTTTCAGGCTCAAGACGTAATTTTTCCACATCCTTAAAATAAAACATCATCATATCAGACTGTTGGCCACCAAAAATACTAATGACCTTCTCAACCTGATCAAATTCAATAATCCGTTGGCGCCCATGCAGCATCATAGCCGTCAACAAAAACGTCATGCCAATATACATGCAAACCAAAGCACCAAACCAGTCCTGCAACGCAATAATAGCGGCCACCACGCAAATCACAATGCCTATCCACAAAGTCGCCCGTGACGCCGCACGATATTCACCACCAGGCACTAAGCGCAATGACGCTCCAGCATGCCCATCCTGATTTTCTATCTGTAAATACGCCATACATATTCCCCCTTTAAACCATATATCTCGGTAAAATCGCCTCAGAATACCACAAGCTCTTTACAATTTGCACTCAAGGAACTACCTTCCCCACGCGACATTGTACGCACTCAACTGAACGACTGAAACAGAGAGCATCATCATGTACCATTGCGTTCCCAAAGGCGTTTGCGCTAAGCAACTCAGCTTCGACCTCACAGACGGCAAGCTCTACAACGTAAAATTTGTTGGCGGTTGCCCCGGTAACCTCGAAGCCCTCTGCCGCTTCTTTGAAGGTATGCCCGCCGAAAAAATCATCGACACCTGCAAGGGCATCCGCTGTGGCAATAAGCCCACATCCTGCCCAGACCAATTCGCCACCATCCTCGAAAATCTGCAAAATGGTATCGAGCCAGAAGCTCCAGCCATGCCAGCCTTCGGTGGTCTCGGCCTCAAGCCTATGTAAAAAACTACCCTAGCAAAAGCCCTAGCGCAAGTCTGTATTTACCAACAGTAAGCACTAGGGCTTTCTTTTTTTCACCCAGCAACACAGCACCAACATCATCATAAGGGAAATACCATGGGCAAAGAAGATTCACCACAAATGCACACAGCAGAGCACGTCCTCAACAGCGTTATGGATGCCATGTTCCACAAAGGACGGTGCTACTCCGCCCACATCAACCCTAAAAAGTCCAAATGCGATTACCATTTTGACCGCGCCCTCACCGACGACGAAATCACCACCATCCAATCACGTGTTAACGAAGTCCTCACCAGTAATCTTCCTGTCACCGCTACCCAAATGCCACGCGATGAAGCAATGACCCGCTTCAACCTAGAACGCCTCCCAGACTCTGCTGGCGATTCTCTCCGCATTGTCCACGTTGGTGACGTTGACCACTGCCCATGCATCGGCCACCATGTCCAAAACACCTCAGAAATCGGCACCATGAATATCATCTCACACGACTTCACCGACGGTGTCTTACGTTTGCGTTTTAAATTGGATAAGCCTGCTTAGCTTGGCTTTGCCCCAGTCTAATAGTCCCCTAAGACTTGACACAGCACCTAAAGTTCCTACCTTAGCAAACAAGAAATAGGGCGCTGTACTCAGCACTTTCACCAACATCAACCAAGCCATATGCTCAATCAGGAGTTTATGATGACCACAGAACAACAATCCTATGCCTTCCAAACGGAAGTCCATAAACTGCTTAAAATCATTACGCACTCCCTCTATACCAATCGTGAAATCTTCCTGCGAGAACTCGTCTCCAACGCGTCCGATGCCCTCGATAAAGTCCGCTTCCTCCGCAGCCGTGGCGATGAAATCCTCAATGCAGATTTGCCGCTGGAAATCTCCATAAGCATGGATAAAGACAAGAAAGAGCTTGTCATCAGCGACACTGGCGTTGGCATGACACGCCAAGAGCTCATGGACAACCTTGGCACCATCGCACGCTCAGGCTCTGAACAATTCATGGCCGACCTCGCTGCCAATGCCGCTAAGAAAGATAGTGGCGAAGACAAAGATACTTCCGAAGACGCAGCTTCCATCATCGGCCGCTTCGGTGTCGGTTTCTACGCTGTTTTCATGGTCGCTGAAAAAGTTGAAGTGACTTCGCGCTCCTACCAAGGTGGCGAAGCCTACACATGGACATCCGATGGCCTTGGTGAATTCACCATCACCCAAGCTGACGTATCCGAAGGCGATTTGCCACGCGGCACCACCATCCGTGCGTACCTTCGCGACGATGCCGTCGATTACCTCGAGCAATACCGCATCGAATCCGTTCTGCGCACGCACTCCGAATTTATCCCATTCCCTATCAAGGTTGCTGGCGAGCAAGTCAACAATACCCCAGCTCTTTGGCGTGAACCCAAATTCTCCATCACCCAAGAACAATACGCTGACTTCTACAAGCACCTCACCTTCGACAGTGAAGCACCGCTCCACACCCTGCACACCAGCGTCGATGCGCCCGTGCAATTCACAGCCCTCGCCTTCATCCCAAGCGAAGGCCAAGAAATCTACTCCTTGCGCCAAGATAAATGGGGCCTCGACCTCTACGTGCGCCGCGTGCTCATCCAACGCGAAAACAAGGACCTCATCCCCGAATACTTGAGCTTCCTTAAAGGCGTTGTGGACACCGAAGACCTGCCACTCAATATCTCCCGTGAAACCCTGCAAGAAAACGTGGTTATCCGCAAAATCGGCCAAACCCTCACCAAGCAGGCCCTCACTGAATTGACACGCATGTCCGAAGGTAAGCCCGAAGAATACGAAACGTTCTGGAAAGCCCACGGTAAAGTCTTCAAGCTCGGCTACAGCGACTTCATGAACCGCGACCGCTTCATTCCGCTCCTCCGCTTTGAAAGCTCCTACGAAGCACCAAAAAATGAAGCGCCTATCGTTGAAGCCGAAAATGGTGACGTCATCGCAACCCCATTCACTTCCTCTTTCACTTCACTGGACGCCTACGTATCCCGCGCCCGTGAAGGCCAAAAGGAAATCTGGTACAGCTCCGCGCCCAACCGTGATGCCGCACGCCTTGACCCACGCGTCGAAGTCTTCCGCCGCAAGGGCATCGAAGTGCTCTATCTCCTCGAGCCCATCGACGAATTCCTCATGGAAAACCTTGGTCAGCATGGCGACTTCACCTTCAAAGCCGTTGAGCATGCCGACGCTGCAACCCTCGACGCTTTCGATGACATCGAAGCAGCTGCCGAAACCAAGGCCGCTCCGCTCAGCGAGACCCAAACAGCCTCCTTCGATGACCTCGTCGCCGCCATGAAGTCCATCCTTGGCGACTCCGTCGTTGACGTCCGCATCTCCCACCGTCTCGCCGACAGCCCAGCTGTGCTCGTGCAACCCGATGGCGCCGGTACCTCGTCCATGGACCGTCTCATGCGCGCCATGAACCAAGACAATTCCATGCCTCACAAAATCTTTGAGCTGAACCGCGATCACCCAATCCTTCGCTCCCTGCTCAAAACCTTTGAGGCCGACCGCAATGACCCCGTCATCCCGTCCACAACCCAGCAACTCTTTACCACAACCCTCCTCCTCGATGGCTACGTGCAAGACACCCACGCTCTTGCCCAAGACATCTACAAGCTCATGGAACAAGCTGGTCAGTGGTACACTGCGCTGCATAATAAATAGTTTTTTAAGAGGGGGGCTCCGCCCCTCCACCCCGCTTAGGGCTTAGGCCCTAAGAACCCATTTTAGCGGCCCATGTGTAGACTCGAAGACTCGTCTACACATGGGCCGCAAATGCGTTTCTTATCCCCAAATCTCTTAGCGAGCTATAAATGCTCTCCCTCATAAAGTAACTATAAAAACAACGAAAGCGACAATCCCGAAAGATTGTCGCTTTTATAGTTATGCTACGCATCAAGGTGTATACATTCCCCGTCACCAAGACACGAGCTTTCACTCATGCTGTGATAACCACAAAAAGAATGTACACCACTCTCACCCGATTAGCTAGTGAATTTTTGCACAAAGTAGTAATAAAAAATTCTTATTTAGTCTCAAAAACCTTCTTGCCTACCTTCCTCTCTTTTTCCTGCCCACTTCCATGCTCGCTAAGAGATTAAGTGATAAGAAACGCATTTGCGGCCGCTATAGAGACGAGTCTTCGAGTCTCCATAGCGGCCGCATAAATGGGTTCTTAGGGCCTAAGCCCTAAGCGGGGTGGAGGGGCGGAGCCCCCCTCTTAAAAAAATCAACCTTACTTAGCAAAGCCAACAGCGCGGCGTTCACGAATAACGGTAACGCGGATCTGGCCAGGGTAGGTGAGGTTCTTTTCGATTTTGCCAGCAATGTCTTTGCAGAGCATATAGGTGTGATCGTCGTCCACGTTTTCGGAATTAACCATAACGCGGATTTCGCGACCAGCTTGGATTGCGTAGACTTTGGAGACGCCTTCAAAACCAGTAGCGATATTCTCGAGGTCTTCGAGACGCTTAACGTAGTTTTGGAGGAGCTCTTTACGGGCACCTGGACGCGCACCAGAGATGGAGTCAGCGGCTTGGGTAAGGACAGCAAGAGCGGTCTTAGGCGGCTGATCTTCGTGGTGAGCGGCGATGGCGTGGATGATGTCCTTACTTTCACCGAACTTCTTGGCGATGTCAGCACCGATAAGCGCGTGTGGGCCTTCAACTTCGTGGTCAACAGCTTTGCCGATGTCGTGGAGCAGACCAGCGCGCTTAGCTTTACGGATGTCCATGCCAAGCTCAGCAGCCATCATGCCACAGAGGGCCGACACTTCGAGGGAGTGCTGCAGGACATTTTGCGAGAAGCTGGTGCGGTAGCGGAGCTGACCAAGCAGCTTAATGATGTCAGGATGGATGCCGTGGACACCAGCGTCAAAGGTAGCTTGCTCGCCAACTTCGCGCACTTGCACCTCAAGCTCTTGCTCACATTTACGGACGATATCTTCGATACGAGCAGGGTGAATACGACCATCTTGAATGAGACGCTCAAGAGCCATTTTGGCAACTTGACGACGCAAAGGGCTGTATGCAGAGAGGATGACGGTTTCTGGAGTATCGTCAATGATGAGGTCAACACCAGTGGCTGCTTCGAGGGCGCGGATATTGCGACCTTCACGACCAATGATACGGCCTTTCATGTCTTCGCTTGGAAGGGTGACAGCGGTGACCGTTTGCTCACCAACATAGTCACCTGCATAGCGTTGAATAGCGCTAGCAAGGATTTCTTTGGCTTTACGGTCAGCGGTTTCTTTGGCTTCCATTTCGATAACACGAACCATTTTAGCGGATTCGTGGCGCGTGCGAGCTTCAACATCTTGCAACAGACGTGCACGAGCTTCTTCAGCGGTAAGGCCAGAAACTTCTTCAAGACGCTGATCTTGTTCAGCAATTTTAGCTTGGAGTTTTTCTTCTTGTTCGGAGAGGCGGCGTTCTCTACGGGTGTGATCTTTTTCCGTAGCGAGCACTTCGTGTTCTTTTTGCGTAGCTTTTTCAAGCTTTTCTTCGAGGCGTTCAGCCTGTTCATCAAGCTTGCGTGCACGTGTTTTTTGTTCACGCTCACGTTCTTTGAACTCATTTTCAAGTTCACGCTTCAACGCAAATATATCATCTTGCCCTTGGAGCAAGATTTCTTTCTTTTGGGCTTGAGCTTCTTTACGAGATTCTTCAACGATGCGCTTAGCCAAATCATTGGCATCGCCAATACGTTTAACACTAATATACCTATAGAACAGGCAACCAACGATGACACCAAGAATGATGCCAACGATGATATACACAGTGATCATACCCATACCAAAAACTCCCATTATGATTAACGGACATAAGTCCGATTGTCTCAAACCAAATTTGGTGTGACCGGCACAATGGAAGACGGCAGCTCAAAACTGCAATATATAAAAGTCTACCCCCATGCGAGCGTAGGCCAAAGATAGTGTAGAAAAATGTTACAGTCCCCAGAGCACCGTATGGCATGCCGTAGCAGGACCTGAACAAATCAGGTCGGGCACCGAGTGCACTCTTTCAGGCTCCCCACAAAAGTAGGTATGCACACCAAAGCACGAACCCCAACACCCTTTATAAGCATATTCGGTCAGCACTGGCGTACCAATACGAATGCGCTAGGGGTACTGTAAACACTCTTAGACGTAGCGACCACGTAGAACGTGAACTAGGCCAAATCTTCTATTTTTTCCAGCACAGCGTTGATGCGTGTCCGCAATGCATCGTTGTGCAGGTTAGCTTGCAGCAAATCGTCTGCGAGGCCAAGCGCAAGGAACGTTAAAATTCTATCGCGGCTCAGCTGTCTTCCATGGACTTTAATCTTTTCAAACCGTTCTTCCACAAGGTCACGCGCAGCCTCAACTCGCGAAGCGTCAGCCTCTGAAGTAAATGAGAGCTCAGCCCCTAAGATAGTGAGGTTAATGCTGTGCATGATATTCCCAAAAGTTAGGCCTTATCAGCCGTTTCCTTGATTTGTGAAAGAAGCATATCGATACGACCACGAACATTTTCCTTAACGGCACGTTCATGCTCGAGAGAATCTTTAAGCGTGCGGTTTTCTTCTTCTAAAATAGTCCGATTGATTTCAAGCTCTTCTTGCAAAGAAGCCTTGTCAGCCTCAAGCGCAGCAATCGCTTCAGTCTTAGCGGTGTTTACAGCACGCAGTGCCGTAATTTCCTCGCCCTGAGCAGAATTACTTGCTTGCAACGCATCCAATTCTTCGCGCTGAGTATTAACTTGATCCAAAAGAGACACAACACGCTGTTCGAGAAGTTCTAAAAGTTCCATATCTATATCCTAGCCTTTTTGTAGGCTGAAATCAAGCACCACGCTTACGTGGCAAGTTACGTTGGCGTTCCCGAGCGATAGCTAAGTGGTCGCTAGGGACATCCTTTGTGATTACAGACCCAGCACCCACAATACTCCCATCACCGATGGAAACAGGGGCCACAAGAGCCGTATTGCTACCGATGAAGGCATTTTCGCCAATCACCGTGCGATGTTTATTTTTTCCGTCATAGTTACAAGTAATAGTACCTGCACCAATATTACAGCCCGCAGCAATGTCGGCATCCCCAAGATAGGAGAGGTGACCAGCCTTGGCACCATGACCAAGTCTCGCCTTTTTCATTTCGACAAAATTGCCAATACGTGCTTCGTTTTCAAGTATAGCATCAGGACGCAGTCTTGCAAAGGGGCCAACAGAGCAAAATTTTCCAACAGAAGCACGCTCTATATGGCTAAAGGACTTCACCACGCTACCACTATCTATATAGGCATCCTTCATCCAGCAATGCGACTCAATTACTGCGCCGCGTGCCACATGACTTTTTCCATATATTTCACATGGTCCCGTAATCTCTGCCCCAGCTTCCACAAGAGCAAAAGGCCCAATGCGAACACCTTGCGGTGCATGCATAATGACACCTTTTTCCATACATTCCAAAGTAATACGCTGACTAAGCAGCTCTTCAGAACGGGAAAGTTCCACAGGATTATTGACACCAAGCAATGATGGGTCATCACCACACTCAATGCCAAGCACCTGCATCCCTTGTGCCACAGCAAGGCCAACTATATCTGTTATATAATATTCGGCGCTCCGATTGTCATTAGACAACTGCGACAAAAGTTTTTCGACAGCATCAAGTCGTACGCTGTAAATACCTGTATTGATTTCCTTTGGCTCAGGACCATGAATATCTTCATCATAATCCTTAGCTTCAACAATGGCCTTTACAGCACCATCAGCATCACGCACAACACGGCCATAAGCACCAGCTTCAGGCAAGGTCAAGGTCATGAATGCCACATCAGCATCCCCCAAACCTTCCACAAAGCGCGCCACCGTATCAGCCGACAAAAGTGGCGTGTCGCCATTGACCACAATAACCTTCTCAAGCCCAGCAGCTCTCAAGGTCGGCCACGCCATTTGCAATGCATGCCCAGTGCCAAGCTGCTGTTCCTGCAAAATAAAACGCTGCTGCGCCTCAAATTCAGGAAAAGCCTTACGCACCATGTCCGCATTGTGGCCAATAACAGCCCAAACAGCCTCGCCCATAACAGGCGCCAAAGCAGCCATGACATAAGCAAGCATAGGTTCACCAAGCAAAGTCTGTAAAACTTTAGGCTTGTCCGAATGCATGCGCGTGCCCTTGCCAGCTGCCAATATCAAAGCGCCTAATCCAGAAAATCCAGACGCCATAAGTCCTCCAAAAATCATCAGCCACCCTGCAAAAAGCATAAGGCAACCCTCATTGTGGCAATCATGTCACCAATGGTGACCTAGCCAGTGTTGACACTATCTTTCTCGTCGCCACATGTCTATAACGAATACGTCAAGGGCACAATTTTGTCCCTACACTTGAATTTTGTTCTCAACTACAACACCTCACACAACATCCATGTCTCCATTTTTGTGCCAGTCCCATGCTAGCCCTTTACAAGCGAGGCTAGGCACGATAGCCAAAGAGCTTCGACATGAACAAAAAATAGCTGACGCTATCATGTACCAAAACAGCTGACGCTATCATTATATATGCAGTTCTCTGCAAGGAGCTTTTTCATGACATCAACAAGCAAGCCTCTATCCTATATCAACGAACCAGCCCTCGTCATCTTTTCCGGTGGACAAGATTCCACAACCTGCCTCGGCTGGGCCTTTGAGAATTTCAGCAAGGTCAGTACCGTGGGCTACCACTACGGTCAGCGTCACGACATCGAAATGACATGCCGTGCCAATGTTCTGGAACATATCCAAAGCCATAATCCAGCATGGGCCGAAAAATACGCCGGTGACGCTGTGCTCGACCTCAGTCTCCTCACTGAGCTCAGCGAAACATCCCTCACCCACGACATGGCCATAGCCATGGGCAAAGATGGTCTCCCCAACACCTTTGTGCCCGGCCGCAATCTCATGTTCCTCACCGTAGCCGCAGCCTACGCCTACCGCCAAGGTATCCGCCACATCATCCTTGGCGTCTGCGAAACCGACTTTTCAGGCTACCCAGACTGCCGCGACGATGCCATGAAAGCTATGCAAGTAGCCCTCAATATCGGCATGCAACAGCGTTTCGTCATCCACACACCACTCATGTGGATCGATAAAGCCGCCACATGGCAGCTCGCACACTCCGTCGCAGGCAATCCCTTCATCGACCTCATCCTCGAACACTCACACACCTGCTACAACGGTGACCGCTCCATCCGTCACCCTTGGGGCTACGGTTGCGGTCAATGCCCAGCCTGCCAGCTCCGCGCTAGCGGTTGGGAGAAGTATTTGAATAGTTAGTTTAGACTGGGGGAAGGGAAACCCTTTGAAAAGGGTTTCCCTTCCC
>JAWXUA010000010.1:0-34921 GCA_044433065.1 Pseudomonadota bacterium | reverse complement strand
ATTCTCCATTTCGATTTTCAACGATGAGATTAGTAGGGCTCTTTAACGTTGTCTACCTAAAGGGGAGCATATCAGAGGGAGGTGGCAGGTTGGCAGTAGCTATTCACAAGTCCGCGCTAGCGAGGAAGTGATACAAATATGCCAAACTGACGGAGGGAGTGGGCCATCTTCGTCTTCTGTTCTTGCCTTTCTGCCTTTTCGTTCTATCCTGCGGTTCTGACCAGCCTCATGACCGTAGAAGCGGAGTACCATCAGTGGCGATGTGGCCCGTTTTCATCTTCCTTAAGGTGTCTAAGGGGTACGCTTGTAAAAAAGCATATTCCACCATGCCAAAGATACCTCATAACAATCGCCGCATGGGCACGGTGGGAGTATAAAAACTCCCACCATCGCACGATGGAGCGAAACAAAGCACCACAAACACATCAACAACACAAAGGCCGTGCCTGTTCCCATACACCTCATGGAAAACAAGCACGGCCTTTGTATATGTAAAAGGAGAACACATGACCTTTAAAGGAAACACGCCACTTGAAGAAGTCATCCGCCAAATCAGCGAAGCCTTCACCCTTTGGAACCAGCGCAAGGCACGCATGGCCACCCTTCTGGACCGCTATAATTCAAGTCAAAAAAAGAGCCTCGGCATTCATTCCATGACCTTGCCAGAATGCACCAACGCCGTTGTGGCAAACCCACAGGAAGGCATCTATGCCTAAGCAGTCATATGCAAGCCACGTCATCCGTAACCTTGTCTATGCATTCTTAAGCATTGGCATTTTCTCCCTCATGGTTACCATGTGTGAAATTCTAACAAACAATATGGGCTAACTATGGGTCACAAAACATTCCGCAAAAAACAGCAGCCATATACCGTCACGCTCGCCAAGCAAGTCTACGATGTCCTCAGCAAAGAGGCCAAAATCCTGAGCATGACACCGGACAATCTGGCTACAGCACGCCTCATTGAATGCTACCAGAACGAAGATCTCTGGAATGTGGAAGATGAGAACGGCCAGAAAATCGACGGAACAGACCAGCAAAGGTAAGGAAGGTAACTATGACCGAAGATAAATTACTTCGCCTAGATGATGTTGTTCAAATTGTAAAAGTTGGCAAGTCAACATGGAGAAGGTGGGTTCAAAATGGCACTGCTCCTCAAAAGGTGAAGCATGGTCGAAGCACCTTCTGGCGAGCAAGTGACATACAAAATTTTGTAAAAACACAATAACATATAGGGACTTCGCTATGTTCCTTCAAAAAATCCCCTTTATCATCCTAAACAGGGTGATAAAGGGGATTTTTTTGTTTTTAAAGCTATTTCATCAGACCATCAAGATAATCTGCGTATGCTTGCATCATCGACGTGCGCTCTTCCATATACTCCGTGCGATGATATGCCGCGCGAATTTTGTTCTTTTCTACATGTGCCAGCTGGCGTTCAATAATATCTGCTTTGAAGCCAAGACCATTGAGCAAAGAAGATGCCATTGCCCTAAAACCATGTGCCGTCATGGTCCCTTGCGCGTAGCCTAAAGCGCGTAAACCAGCAAGAAGTGTATTTTCAGAAAGCCCCCTATCACTCCTTGACCGTACCGACCGGAAAACAAAAGGAGAGTCAGCGCGTGGTGCAATGCGCTTGGCTTCGTATAGAATTTCCAGAGCTTGGCGCGAAAGAGGAACAACATGCTCACGCTGCATTTTCATTTTATGGGCTGGTATCGTCCACGTCTTTTGTGCAAAATTGATTTCATCCCACGTTGCGGAGCGTAACTCTTTGGGCCGCACAAAGGTAAGCGCAATGAAGCGTAAGGCAAGCTGTACAACGTATGCCCCTGTATATCCATCAATAGCACGCATTAAGACAGCAACTTCATTAGGCTCAATAATAGCACTAAAGTGACCAGGCTTTCTCGTTGCAAGAGCACCTTGTAAATCTCTACAAGGATCGCTATCTACCCGTGCCGTTGCCACTGCATACCTAAAAACCTGAGAACAAATAGACAAGGTCTTACGGGCGGCTTCTACCGCTCCACGGGCTTCAACAATCCTGAGAGCCGCCAGAACATCAAGAGGGCCAAGAGTGTTGATAGCCCTGCGCCCAATATGCGGAAATATATACGCTTGTAGGCGTTGCAAGGTCGTTTGCTTGTGTCTTTCTGACCATGTTGGGGAACGCTTCTCAATCCATTCAAGGGCAACAAATTCAAAGCTCTCTGAGGTAGTCTTTGCTTTTCTTGTTGGGTCAATCCCTTCAGCAATTTGTTTACGGGCGGAGTCTCTTTTAAGACGTGCATCTTTCAAGCTTACATCAGGATACAAGCCTAATGAGAGCTTTTTCTCTTTTCCATCCATACGGAACTTGAGACGCCAACGTTTTTTGCCCCTAGGCGGTATTTCAAGATACAATCCAGCAGTGTCATATATGCGATAAATTTTTTCTAAAGGCTTTGCCGCTTGAATTTTTGCGTTATTAAGCATTGGGGGCCACTCCTGTTAAGATGGAATAGTAGCCCCCAAAGTTGCCCCCATTTGTGGTGGGCTGTCAAGGGTATTTATGAGCTTGTATGGGCACTCATGAGCACATGGCATGGCTAAAAACAAATAACCCTGAGCACTTATGAGCACTCAGGGTCACTTATGAACATTTTTTATGGCGGAGAGGGTGGGATTCGAACCCACGTATCGGGACAAACCGATAACTCGATTTCGAGTCGAGCGCGTTACGGCCAACTTCGCTACCTCTCCGGCTGAAGTGCTACGAGACGCCATTTTCATACCCCAGTACAAAAGTACTCAAGGCAGCATCGACACTCACAAGCAACAGCCCCAGTGGCCAAACTGGGCGGATGGAGAATATATAAAGATTTACTCTAACTTGCAAGCAAAAAACGAGGAACTTTTATAAAAAGCATGAACCATTTCGTCTAAGCATGCGTCAACTTTGGCAAAAATACTCCCTTCAGCATAGATTGCGGCATCATTACTGCCACATTCCGCGTTGGCCTCAGCACAATGGCATCGCGTGTTGGCCTCACTACAAGCACGTTGCGCATCATCTTCAGCACAGCCACATTGTACATCAGCTTCAGCGCAACCACACTGCACGTCGGCCTTAGTTTGCACGTTTTGTAAGATGCCAGAGTCCACACCTGTAAGAATTTCAATGCCTTCACTAATATTTTTTACAGACCACACATGAAATTCTCCGCGATCCACAGCATCCACAACGCGTACATCAAGCATTAAATCCTGCATATTCGCATGAGGAATTAAGACGCCCTGCTCACCCGTTAAACCACCCTGCATACAACAATCATAAAAGCCCTCAATCTTCTCATTCACACCGCCGATAGCCTGAACTTCGCCCTTCTGGTTCACCGAACCCGTCACCGCAATGCCCTGTTTGATTGGCACGCCACTAAGGCTCGATAGCAAGGCATAGACCTCTGTGGACGACGCAGAATCTCCGTCAACTCCACCATATGATTGCTCAAATGCGATGGAGGCAGAAAGAATAAGCGGACGTTTTTGGGCAAACATGCGGTTTAAATAGCCTGTTAAAATCAGTATTCCCTTGGTGTGAAGAGCTCCAGAAAGCTCGGACTCACGCTCAATATTTATGATGCCAGCCTTACCTATGGCCGTTGTGGCAGTGATGCGACTTGGTTTGCCAAAAAGATGATGCCCCATACTCATGACGGCTAAACCATTCACTTGCCCTACAGCTAAACCCTTGGTATCTATTAAAATTGAACCGCGATGAATCATTTCCTGCATCTTCTCTTCTACTTGCCCTGCCCTATGACGTCTTGCCTGCATGGCGGCCATAACATGCTCGGCAGTAACTTCATGAAGGACTTCATGAAAGACCTCATGGGGGACTCCATAGGACGCTTTAGGCAACACTTCAGAAGTCGCGTCCTTATCCCTTAACATAGCCATATAATTAGCTTCTTCCATAATATCGCGCAATTGAGGAAAAGCGATGGAAATTTTCTCGCGCCGACCTGCAAAGCGAACTCCAAGCTCAAGCAAAGTTGCCACAGCTGATGCACTGAAGGGCAAAAGATCAGCTTCGTGCACAATACCCTGCATGCATTGACGGACATGGTGCAAAGCGGCATCATCTCGGTTCATGCTGGCATCAAAATCTGCCCAAACCTTAAAGATACGCGCCACATCATCATCGTGATGGCGCAGGAGATGATAGAGCTGTGGTGTGGCGAGGACCACAACTTTCACATTCATTTCAATAGCTTCTGGCTTTATGATTGGTGTGAGGATAAAATAATACGGGTCAAAAGTTTGGATTTCCATGGCTTCGTTTTTCAGCGCACGCTTCAAAGTTTGCCACACGCCTGCCTCCATCATGGCATCCATCAAATTGAGTACCAGATAGCCACCATTGGCCTTGATAAAAGAACCTGCATGGATTTTGCGGTAATCACTTTGCCCAATATTTTTCCCTGTATTTTGCCCAGTACTTTGCTCTAAAGTACGCTCTATACTCCCGAAAAGATTACGATATGTTGGATATAATTCAACTATAACTGGAGGGCCGGTTAGCTTACTATTGTCCACTAAAATATTCACATCGAACACATGGAGAAAGGCGTTATCCTGTGCTGTCTTTGGCTTTTGTTCTTGTGGCTGTGTCTCTTGTTGCGTGATTGTATGGATCGTGCCCTCGTCGCTATGCAGCTGCTTTTTCTTGGTATTTCCACGTGCGTCGTGGGCATCCTCAGAGGCAATTTTCTTTAGCTTTTCAATATGTTCTGCCATATGGTTTAGCATGGCTTCAACAAAGCTTTGGACTTTTTTATCTTCATACTTCGTCAACAAATCGTGGGCAAGTTCGCGTGCTGACTTCTGGAAAACCGCTGTATCCATGGCTAAAATTTTCCGCTTCACATCGCGTTGTACGTCGCGCACATCCAGAAAAATTGCGTCAATTTCATCTTTAAGCTTAGCATATGTGACGCGCAATTCTTCAAGTTCTACTTTAGGAAATCTTTCTTTTTCCTGTAATTCCTCTAGTTTAAGCATGACCACTGGCTCACCATCAATGAGTGGTGCAATATCTGGCCTTTGGACGCCGCCAACTTGCATATTGATGACAGCAAAACCTGAATTACGCACACGAGCTTCTAATTTTTTAAATAAATCCCGAGTCTTACGTTCATGCTCTTCGATGATTTGGTTTTTCTTTACTGTATATTCTGGGCTTTCGAACAGTTGAGGCACTTCACCCATGACATTCTCAACAAAGAGGCGGATATCTTCTTTAAAGTCCTTAGCTGAGCCGGCTTTAAAGCGTAGAAGTGAGGGTTCATCTGGCCGTGAGAAATGGTGAACGTAGCACAAGTCTGGTGGAATATTGGTATGAGATCTACCATCAGCTTCTTCATCTGCAATACCTTGTTTTAACAAACTTTTTACAATTCCAAGGGTGTCAATTCTGGCTGTTCCGCCTGCCCCTCCTCTTGCCCCATCGGAAACGCTCGGACCTGTCACAAAAATATTGTAGCCACGACCACGCATAGCCATGCCGAAACGAAAAGCAGCCACACCCCTTTCTTGCCCTAGAGTACAGTTCCGCAGACAAGAGTCCTCTGCCTCACCTTTGTCATTTTCTTTCCCTTGCGCCCCTATAAGTCCTTGTATATTTGTGATATCTGCTCGCCAGCGTAGGTCTGTTCCCTTGAGTGATGGATATTTGCGGACCATATAGCCTCCCCTTTATTTTTATGGCTATATAACCCCTTTGCTCTTGTTTGGGGATGATTAAAAAGGGCGCACATTGGGCAAAAAAAAAACACGTCCTTATTCAGGAACGCGCTATATAATAATGATAGGGGTGGGTGGGGGTCTGGGGGAGGCAAAAGGAGACTTTTCAAAAGTGTCCTTTCCCCTCCCTCAGCAAATAATCCTACTCAGTACGCGAGGTAACTTCGAGCAAGTGGAAACCGAATTGGGTTTGCACTGGACCGAGAACTTTGCCTACTTCGCCAGTGAATACAGCGGAGTCGAATTCTGGAACCATTTGACCGCGGCCAAATTCACCAAGATCACCACCACGACGACCAGATGGGCAACGGGATTCTTTGCTAGCAACTTCAGCGAAATTTTCGCCACCTTCGATACGGGCTTTGAGTGCGAGACATGCTTCTTCAGTTGGAACGAGAATGTGACGAGCGCGAGCGCGAACAGCCATGAGAGTACTCCTCTTTTATGGTGAAACACTGTATTTGCAAATTTGCGAGTTACAGTGCGTTAAAGACTTGCCTTTACTGGTATTAGGTATTACAGACCGTGACGCACGAGACGCCATGAACGAAATAGGCACGGAGCTGTTGGTGGTCAAGTGTGGTCTAAGGTGATTTGTGATAAAAGTACTGGGCAAGAGTTTGTGTCATAAAAGTGCTTTCGTCGCAAAAGCTTTTGGCTTAGAAAGCGTTTTCAGGGGGAAGCAGGTCGCATATGGTAACTTCTGGCGCCTGATGATGACTTCCCATCCATAAAATAGAGAACTTTCATAGAAGTTTACTTGCCTATCTGAGCAGGCATTGATAAAAGAATTCTGCCTACGGGCCTATCAATTCGTAAGGAGTACGACCCATGACTATGACTGAGGAACAAATGGACATTCAAGAGCTCGACGATAACGCTAGCTTTGCTGAACTTTTAGAAGCACACGCTGGTGAAACGCGCAATGTCCGTCCCGGCGAGCGTATTAGTGCCGCCATCGTCGCCATTACCGACGATTCTGTCTTTGTTGCCACTGGCTCTAAGGTCGATGGCGTGGTTGACCGTCGCGAACTTGAAGACGCCGAAGGCAACCTCCCTTGCGCCATTGGCGACCGCATTGACCTTTATGTCACCGCTGTCACTGGCCAAGAAATCCGCCTTTCCAAGAGCCTTTCTGGTAACGCTGGCGTTGCCGAACTCGAAAATGCTCGCGACGCTGGTATCCCAGTGCAAGGCCGCGTGACTGCAACCTGTAAGGGTGGTTATAGCGTAGAAGTTTCCCGCAAGCGTGCCTTCTGCCCTGGTAGCCAAATTGACATGCATCCTGTTGCTGACCCTGAAAGCATGGTTGGTCAAACCTTGCAGTTCATCGTAACCCGCGTTGAACAAGGTGGCCGTAACATCGTGGTTTCTCACCGCATGTTGCAAGAACAAGAGCGCGACGCAGCACTTGCTACCTTCATGGAAGGCGTTAACGCTGGCGACGTTGTAGACGGCACTGTTGCACGTCTTGCCGCTTTTGGTGCATTTGTGGAACTCGCTGCTGGCATCGAAGGCATGGCTCATATTTCCGAACTCTCTTGGTCCCGCGTTGCTCAAGCTGATGAAGCTGTCACCGTTGGCGATAAGGTTCGCGTTAAAATCTTGTCCATTGGCGAAGGCCCTAAGGGCAAGGGCATTCGCATCGCTCTCTCCGTCAAGCAAGCTGCTGGCGATCCATGGGCAGACGCTGAAAGCCGTATCGCTCAAGGCGACGTTGTGGAAGGCAAAGTTATTCGCCTCGCTCCATTCGGTGCCTTTGTTGAAGTTCTCCCAGGCATCGAAGGCCTCGTACACGTGTCCGAAATGTCTTGGACCCGCCGTGTAAACAAGCCTGAAGATGTTGTTGCTGCTGGTGACAAGGTTAGCGTTCGCGTTAAGGAACTCGACATCACCAAGCGCCGCATTTCCCTTAGCTTGCGTGACGCTGAAGGCAACCCATGGACCGATGCTGTAGAGCGTTTCGCCGCTGGCACTGTGGTCACTGGTACTGTTGAAAAGCGCGCTGAATTCGGCCTTTTCGTTAACATTGCTCCAGGCCTCACCGGTCTGCTCCCAGCTGGCCTCATGAAGGGTGCTGCACAGTCTGCACTCTCCAAGCTCGTTGCTGGCGACTCTGTGACCTTGGTAGTTCGTGATATCTCTGCTGAAACCAAGCGCATCACCCTTGCTCCTGAAGGTGTTGAAGATACCCGCGAAGACAAGAACTGGAAGCAGTACGCTCCTAAGAAAGAAAAGCAACCTTCTCTCGGCTCCTTTGGCGAAGCTTTGCAAGCTGCCATGAGCAAAAAGAAGTAAGGCGTACATTCTCTATATACGCAATACACGATAGTATGGGCGACACTCTGCATAGGGTGTCGCCCTTTTTCTTTCCCTTATGGCAAGAAAATCCTGTGCGCGCCCATATAATTCAAAAAAGCACTCACAAAAGGAGAATTCTTGCACATAAGTTTGAATATTTTTACTCACAAAGTCTTGAAAAAGCTGTTTACAAATGACCACAAAGGACTATTATAAAGACAGCAATTTTGACTTTCACGACCATTTTAGGTCATAGCAAGGAGTATTCTTATGGTACGTACACAGCGTGTCATCTGTAATAAGTGGTCCAATAAAGGACCAAATGAGGAGTCCAACAAGGCCCCAAACTTGGTGGTCCGCGCAGCGCTGATGCTGCTCGTGGTCATGGCTTTGGTATTCAGCACAACCACGTCATCCCAAGCAGCCCTCTTCAACCAAAACTTCCCTGATTTCCGCGAACTCGCTAAGAGCACGGGACCTGCCGTTGTAAATATCAGCACGGAAAAAGTCGTCGAAGTCCAGCAAGGTAATCTTCGTGACCTGTTCCGTGGTTTTCCACAAGGCACACCTTTCGATCAATTTTTCAAGCAGTTCGATCAGTTTCAAGGCGAATCACAACCCCGTCAACAAAAAAAGAGCTCTCTTGGCTCTGGCTTTATCATCTCTAATGACGGCTACATCGTCACCAACAACCACGTCATTGAGGGTGCCGATACCATCAAAGTAACCGTGGACAATAATGGCGATGCCACGGAATATATCGCCGCACTCATTGGTGCTGACGCAGAAACCGACCTCGCTCTTCTTAAGATTGAAGTCCAAAATGCCCTGCCAGTCCTCCCCTTTGGCGACTCAGATGCCCTTGAAGTTGGGGAATGGCTCATGGCCATTGGCAATCCTTTTGGCCTTGACCACACAGTGACCACCGGCATTTTGAGTGCTAAGGGCCGCGACATTAGCTCTGGACCTTTTGACAATTTCTTGCAGACGGACGCTTCCATCAACCCTGGTAACAGCGGTGGGCCGCTTCTCAATATGCAAGGCGAAGTCATCGGCATTAACACCGCCATCATCGCCAGTGGTCAAGGCATCGGCTTTGCCATTCCAAGCAACATGGCATCACAAATTATTGAACAATTAAAGACCCATAAGAAAGTACAGCGTGGCTGGATTGGTGTTACCATTAAGCCTATCGACAACGACACAGCACGCGCTCTTGGCCTGAAAAAAAGTAATGGTGCCTTTGTTGAAAGCGTCATTGCAGGGGACCCAGCAGACAAAGCAGGCATCAAAGCTGGTGACATTTTACTTAAAGTTGACGGCAAGGAAATGGAAAATTCCACAGAACTCCTACTCGCTGTGGCCCATAAACGCCCTGGCGAAAAGGTGAAAATCACCCTGCTACGCAACGGTAAATTCAAAGATGTGACCCTAGTTCTCGGTGAACGCAACGCTGATGGATCTGGACAAAAAGGCGCGCCATCTGCTGAGCAAGGCAAAGCCCCAGCGGTCTCTATGCTCGGTATCTCAGCTCGTCCAGTCACTGCTGAGGAAGCACAAGAGCTGAAAATGAATCAGGCTGAAGGTCTGCTCATCACCCATATGGATCAAGACAGTCCACTGCGCAAAGTCGATATCCGCACCGGTGACGTTATCCTTACGGCAAACCTTCAAGCAGTCCCAACAGCACAAGCTCTCAATGCAATTCTTGAGAAGGATGCCAAATCCCGAGGGGCCGTCATGTTGCAGCTCCAGCGAGGTCCGCAAGCCTTCTTCCGTACTGTGTTGATTGACGGCAAAACAAAGTAATTATAAGGGAGGCTCCAGTCTCCCTTTAAATAAGGGGAGGCCGCGGTCTCCCTTTTTTACGAAGTGGCTATTTTTTCTGGGGGATGCGGAAAAAAATTCCATCCCCCTCATTTGGTAATTGACAAGCGGCCGCAGCAGTGAAACAATTTTAAAGCTTCTATTTATATAAGGATAATCCATGAGTACGTTAACGCCTCGCGAAATTGTTTCAGAACTTGGAAGATTTGTCATTGGACAAGAAAAGGCCAAGCGCATGGTTGCTGTGGCTATGCGGAACCGCTGGCGCCGTCAGCAACTTGAACCAGCCTTACGAGATGAGGTTGCCCCCAAGAACATCATTATGATGGGCCCTACAGGCGTTGGCAAAACCGAAATTGCACGCCGTCTTGCCAAGCTGAGCGGTGCGCCATTTATTAAAGTTGAGGCGACTAAGTATACTGAAGTGGGTTATGTTGGCCGCGATGTCGAGTCTATGGTACGGGATTTAATGGAGATTAGTATCAACATTATCCGTGACGAAGAAGCTGCCCGTGTACGGGTGAAGGCTGAGGGGCGGGCTGAAGAACGCCTCCTTGACTTGCTTTTGCCCAATTCTGGGGCTAGTGCAGATGACCCTAATTCTCGCCAAGGTACGCGTGAAAAACTGCGGACCATGTGGCGACAGGGCCACCTTGATGACCGCGAAGTTGAGATGCAAGTTGAGGAACAACAAAAAGGGCCTCATCTAGAAATGATGCAGGCTCCGGGCATGGAAGGTTTCGGCTCGCAGTTTAAAGACATGTTGAGCAAGGCTTTCCCAGCTAAGAGTCGTATGCGCCGTATGAAATTGCGCGATGCATGGGATATTTTACTTGCTGAGGAGTCCGCAAACCTTGTTGACGAGGATAAAGTCACCGATGCTGCACGTGAACGTACTGAGCAAACAGGTATTATCTTCATCGACGAAATCGATAAAATTGCCACTGGCAACACGGGTCAGCGATCATCAGATATTTCACGGGAAGGGGTACAACGTGACCTTCTACCTATAGTGGAAGGAAGCGCTGTGAACACAAAATATGGCATGGTGAAGACCGACCATATCCTCTTTATTGCCGCTGGTGCGTTCCATTTCAGCAAGCCATCGGACCTCATTCCTGAATTGCAGGGCCGCTTTCCATTGCGTGTAGAATTATCGTCGCTTGGAAAAGATGAATTTTATCGCATTCTTACCGAGCCTCATAACGCACTTACCTTGCAATACCGTGCACTGCTTGCCACAGAAGGCGTGACTATCGACTTTGCCGATGAGGGCTTACGCGAAATCGCTTCCTTTGCTGAGGATGTCAACGAGCAGACCGAAAATATTGGTGCTCGTCGTCTCTATACCATGATGGAAAAAATTCTTGCGGATATCTCTTTTGATGCCCCTGATAAGTCTGGCGAGACTATCGTGGTCAATAAAGAGTATGTTCGCGAAAAACTTGAAGATGTTCGCGTAGACAAGGACTTGAGCCGTTATATTTTGTAATACTATGTAGCAAGAAAGACCGTTCGGACGCTCAGCCTGATGCTACAAAAAGAGGGATAGCATAATGGAAGATGTAAAAGAAAATCTAGTGGAAAATCAAATGGATAATGTTGAAACAGCCAAAATGAAGTCACGAATTCTCATTGAAAGCTTGCCTTACTTGCGCCAGTTCCACGGTGAGACCATCGTCATTAAATACGGTGGCCACGCCATGAAGGACGACGCCTTGAAACAGGCTTTTGCTTTGAATATTGCCTTGCTCAAGCTTGTTGGCATCAACCCAGTTGTTGTCCATGGCGGTGGTCCACAAATTGGTAAGATGCTGGAACAATTGCATATCCAGTCCCAGTTCCGCGAAGGTTTGCGCGTTACGGATGACGCCACCATGGACGTTGTGGAAATGGTCTTGGTTGGCCGCGTTAATAAGGACATTGTCAATCAGCTGAACCTTGCTGGTGCCAAAGCTGTTGGTTTGTCTGGCAAAGATGGCATGCTCATCCGCGCTCGCAAGATGGAAATGGTTGTTAATACTGAAGATCATGGTACGGAAATCATCGACCTTGGCAAGGTTGGCGAAGTCATGAGCGTCAACACGACACTACTTCGGTCCTTGGAGCGCGACGGCTTTGTCCCTGTCATTGCACCTGTTGGCGTGGACGAAAAAGGCGAGACATATAACATCAATGCGGACGCTGTAGCCGGTGCTGTGGCCGGTGCATTGAAAGCTAAGCGCATGATTTTATTGACAGATGTTGCTGGCATTTTGGACTTGAACAAAGAGCTCATTCAATCTTTGAAAGCAAGCGAAACCAAATTGCTCTTTGAAGACGGCATCTTGCAGGGCGGCATGATTCCTAAAGTTCGCTGCTGCCTGCAAGCCATTATTGCTGGCGTTGAGAAGGCCATTATTACTGATGGCCGCACCGAAAATTGCATCCTGTTGGAGCTCTTGACGGCCAAGGGTGTTGGCACAGAAATCATTAATGACCGATTATAGTTCACTAAAAATCATATAGTATAAGGTGTTTACGGTATAATTTGATAAAATTTCCCGTAAGCACCTTATATTTTGTGCTCCAAAGATGGCTTGTGCACTTGATGATATTTTTTTTGCAAAGCAATGCTTTACCTTAACGGCAACGCAGGATATAAGAAGCCATGCGCCCTTATCCCCTTTTTATGCAATTAGAAGGCTGTCGTTGCCTCGTGGTTGGTGCTGGTGGTGTTGGTCGCCGTAAGTTATCGGGATTATTACCTTGTGGACTTGCAGAAATCATCGTCCTCGACACTGCTAAGCCCGATGAGGACCTACAGAGACTCCTAGACTCAACATGCGTACGCTTTGAGCAACGCACCTTTGTGGCAGATGATGTCAATGGCTGTGCACTGGTCTTTGCTGCCACAGGCTCTCGTCAAGCCAATGATTTTATTGCACAAAGTTGCCGTGAACGCGGCGTACCCTGCAATGTCATTGATGCCCCAAGCACAGGGTCTTTTATTGTGCCCGCGCATTTCGCATGTGGCGACATGGTTGTAGCCCTGTCCACTGGTGGCCAAAGCCCTGCCCTTGCTAAACGTATCCGCATGGAATTGCAGGAGTGGTTTGGTACGCGTTACTGCAACTTTGCAACGCTTATGGGCCGCGTACGTCCTCTTGTCCTCGCTCTTGGCCAAGAGACAGAAAAAAATACTACGATTTTTCGAGCACTTGTATCGTCCGATTTGCCCGATGCGCTTGCCCTTAAAGACCAAACAGCATGCCAACGAGTATTGCAGGATATTTTGCCGCCTGCTCTACATCCGCATATAGTGGAGTTATTACATGGACTTATCTAGCATTACAGCTCTCGAATGTCTCTTGCCTAGCCTTGTTCTTCTGCTCTATGCCACGGGCACAGCCACCATCGTTGTAGGCATGCTCGCACGCAACGAAAAACTGAAAAAAATCTCAGGTTGGCTCACCATAGCAGGTTTCGTCATTCACACTGTCGTTCTCGTTATGGGACACGCCGCTATCACTTGGGATAATTTGCCACGAAGCTATGTCTTCCAGCTCATGTCATGGGCTATGGTGCTGATTTATTTTGGTATTTGGTGGAAATACAAGCTTGCTTTTTTGTCTGCTCTGGTTTCTCCCTTTGCGCTCATTATCTACCTGTCGTCCTTCAGCCAAGGCAATACCCAAAGTCAAATTCCAGAATCGCTGTCTGGTCTCTTCTTTGGCCTGCATGTGGGCACACTTTCCATTAGCTTTGCACTCATGCTTGTGGCCTGTGGCGCTGGCCTCATCTTTCTTTATCTCGAGAAAAAAATTAAAAATAAAGAGCCACTTACAGGATTTCGCAAGGATTTACCTGCGCTCAGCACCTGTGACAAATTAAACCGCCTCTCAGTCATGTGGGGCTTTCCGCTCTTCACTCTTGGCATCATTTCAGGTTTCGTTTGGGCTCACCCAGCTTGGGGCAAAATGATTTCTTGGGACCCAAAAGAAATTGTCTCCCTTGTTGTTTGGCTCATGTACGCGGTCCTTTTTCACCACCGCATTGTCCTTGGTTGGCAAGGCCGCAAGGCCGCAACCATGGCCATCTGGATCTTTGCCATTTCGGTATTTTCGCTTCTCATCGTCAATACCTTCATGCCTACCCATCACAGCTTTACCCAGCAATAAATCATGGAACAAGACATCTATCTCATTGGTTTAAATCATAAAACAGCTAGTGTTGAAGTACGCGAACGTTTTGCCCTGACCGACGCTGCTGTGCTTGAGCGTGGAGTTATTCCTCTGGATGCCACCATTTCCGAAGCACTCATCTTGTCCACCTGCAACCGAGTGGAAATTGCTGTGGTGGGGCGTGGCCCCGATGTCATAGGGCACGTTTTGCGATGTTGGTCGGCTGCACGTGGTCAACAAGCCGACGACTTGCAGCCGTATACCTATGCACACAAAGGGACCGATGCCATCCATCACCTTTTCAGCGTGGCCTCCAGTCTCGACTCTATGGTGCTCGGCGAACCACAAATTCTTGGCCAACTCAAAGAAGCCTACCGCAAGGCTATTGAGCGCGCATCCACTAAAGTTGTGCTCAATCGCCTGCTCCATAAGGCTTTTTCCGTGGCTAAGCGTGTCCGTACGGAAACCGCTGTGGCGTCCAGTGCTGTCTCCATCAGCTATGCTGCTGTGGAGCTAGCCAAACGCATTTTCGGCGATATGCATCAATATAAAGCTATGCTCATTGGCGCAGGTGAAATGGCTGAACTCTCCGCCATGCACCTAATCCATGCCGGTATCAGCAAGATTTATGTGGCCAACCGAACCTATGAGCGTGGCCTTGAGCTCGCCAAACAGTTCCATGGTGAAGCCATCCAGTTCGACAGTCTTTTCGATCATTTAGCCGACGCTGATATCATCATCAGCTCAACTGGTGCTCACGAAGCCATCCTTCATGCTCGTGACATGAAGAACGTGCTCAAGCGTCGTAAAAACCGACCCATGTTTTTCATCGACATTGCCGTGCCACGCGATATCGACCCAGATGTCAACAACCTCGACAACGTCTATCTCTACGACATTGATGATCTCAAAGAAGTCGTGGAAGAAAACCTTGCTCAGCGTCGTGAAGAAGCTACCAAGGCTCTCGCTATTGTTGACGAAGAGACTGCTAAGTTCGGTGAATGGCTCCACTCACTCGGGCTCCAGCCCACTATCGTGGACATCATCCGGCGCTCCGAACGCATCGCCCACGAAGAGCTCCAGCGCACTCTCAAGCGTCTTGGGCCTGTCGATGACGAAACCAAGGAAGCCCTCGAGGTCCTGCTCGCATCCACAATCCGCAAGCTGAACCACGAGCCTATTACCTTCCTTAAACGTCGCTACGCTGAGCATGAGGCAGGACCTCGGTATATCGACATTGCACGGCGCATGTTTGACCTCGATGGCGAAGCTGTGCCTCCCGACGCTCACGCTGACAGAAAGGGATAGTTTTTATTCACTGGGTGAGGGAGGAAACTTATAAAAAAGGCTCCCCCCACCCAGCGTTGCTCTCTGCATCCGTAAGACTCGCATTAAATGGTAGTTCTCAGCCACATAAAAATTTAATTAAAGGATAGATTATGCGTACATACGTAATTGACGATATTATGCCTGAACATATGCCCTTGATTGAAGAACGCCTCGACTCCATGGAATTGGGCTCTGGTATGCCAGGCTTGTATTGGCTACCTGTGCCAGCTGATATGTTGACGGAAGTGCAAGTTGAGCACCAAGAAAGCTGTGGCCCACACTGCATGGCGTTAGAACTGGGTGAAGGGTGTCTTCGCTTGGAATTATTGGTGCGAGCACGTAACATTTTACGCTGTGGCTGCATTGCCTATGCTGGCCCTAAACTAGAGCGCCATATGATGGATTATCTTGATACCATGCTGAAAGATTTGGGCTTCACCCTGTAAGATATTGTCAGGATGAGACAAACTTTGCTTAACGCAGTACAACTTCCAAAAAATTTACAATCGCTCCCACCCAAGGCGGCTCGCTTCTGCCTTGGGATGGAGCGTTTTTTATTGCATGAGCTTTGGCCATGCATGGAAAACGGCACGGAAGATGGAGGGGACAAACTTCATAGCCTAGAGGGTACGCATTTTTGTGTTGCATTATCAGGTGGTGCCGACTCTATTAGTGTTTTTTTAGCACTATATTATTTGCAAACACGGCTTGGTATTGAGCTAAGCGCTGTGCATATTCACCACGGATTGCGATCTGAAGCAGATGATGAAGCAATGACTGTAATGCGGTTTTGTGCTCAATTAGGTGTACAATGTTCAATACACCATGTAAATGTATGCGCAGATGCAGAAAGTAAGGGCATTGGCATTGAAGAGGCAGGACGCGTTGCACGATATGCGCACTTTGCGAACTTGGTTGAGCAGATACCTGAAACGTGGATTGCCCTAGGGCATCATGCTGACGATTTGTGCGAAGATGTGCTCATGCGCCTTATTCGTGGTGCCGGCTGGCCAGCTCTGGGCGGCATGGTGGGTCTTGATAGTACGCGTAAAATCATACGCCCTTTGCTTGGGACGAGCCGCGCTGACATTGAAAAATTCCTCAACCTACTCGGTCTTACGTGGATTGAAGATGCATCCAATGCGAGTATGGAATACAAGCGCAACCGTATCCGCCACAATATCATGCCTCATTTACTTGCAGAAAATCCCGCACTACATGAAACAATCTTGTCGCTGTGGAAGCTAGCGCGAATTGATGCTGATTTTTGGCAAAAAAGGCTTCATGCAACGTTGGAAGAAAATCCAAGTTCACAAGTATTAGATCGTAGAATACTACAAAGCCTGACGCAGGCCGAGCGTCTACGCTTGTATAAGATGAAACTTGACAAGCTTGGTACAGGGCAAGCCAGTGTTATAACCCTCCTAGCTCTTGATACAGCATGGCAACAGCAACGGGGTGGTGTGTCATTTCAATTTAGTGGCCACAAAATTGCGAGCATTAGCCGTGGTTCCATTACTTTTACACGCCTTCTTACTATGGAATAATAAGACAATTATATTTATTATATTTTGCGGACACCATCTTTTACAGACAACAAATCCAAAGTACACACGTGCCATCTATTTTATACTATTTTTAACTTTGTTGCCTATGAGCGTTGACAGTACTAGCAGTTAGGCGTAAACCATGTGAAATAAATGTCAAGGAGGGTTCTCATGAATATTCTTATTTTTGGTCCTAATGGTAGCGGTAAAGGCACCCAAGGTGCTCTTGTAAAGGCAAAGTACGACTTGGCTCACATCGAGTCCGGCGCAATCTTCCGCAAGCACATCGGTGGCGGCACGGATCTTGGCAAAAAAGCTAAAGAATTCATCGACCGTGGCGACCTCGTACCTGACGACATCACCATCCCTATGGTACTTGAAACCCTTCAAACTTCTGGCGACAACGGCTGGTTGCTCGACGGTTTCCCACGTAACATGGTTCAAGCTCAAAAGCTTTGGGACGCATTGCAAGCTGAAGGCATGAAGATCGATTACGTTATCGAAATCTTGCTTCCACGCGAAATTGCAAAGAACCGCATCATGGGTCGTCGTATCTGCAAGAACGACAACAACCACCCAAACAACATTTTCATCGACCCAATTAAGCCAAACGGCGACGTCTGCCGCGTTTGTGCTGGCGAACTCTCCGCTCGCTCCGACGACCAAGACGAAGGCGCAATCGGCAAGCGTCACGACATCTACTACAACACCGTAGATGGCACCCTTGCTGCTGCTTACTTCTACAAGGATCTCGCTGCTAAGGGCGAAACCAAGTACATCGAACTCAATGGCGAAGGCGCCATCAACGAAATTAAAGACACGTTGCTCGCACAACTCGTTTAATTTCGAGCCTAGTCTTATATAGACTGCCGTTTTTATGGACCTCTTCGAAAGAAGGGGTCCTTTTTTTGTCTAAAAACGTACTAAAGAAGGTTCACGAACGCACACAGGCCACATCCCATCCTATACCTGACTTCTGCTCATCTCTCTGTTCCCTCATAGAACAAACGCAAAAAACCCGTTTACAAGCAAACTTGCAAACGGGCCTTATGCGCATAAATAGCTATAGACACAGACGTGTAATCACCTTCACATCTGGATATAGACTAGATAAAAAGCTGAGTCTCCTTCAAATGAAGGAAAAACTATTCAGCGGCTGGAGCTTCTGCACCAAGAGCATTAACAGCCTTGGTGAGACGGGAAACCTTACGTGCGGCGGTCTTCCAGTGGATAACGCCCTTGGTAGCAGCCTTATCGATAACGATATTGGCAGTAACCAAAGCAGAAGTTGCTTGTTCCTTGTCTTGCATTTGCAAGGCAACGCGAACTGCTTTGATAACATTCTTGATACGGGTACGCACAGCGCGGTTACGTGCGGCGCGAGCCAAGCTTTGCTTGTGACGCTTGAGAGCAGACTTGTGATTAGCCAAGGTAAAATCCTCCAAAAGGCTTCGTATATCTTAAAGCTGTATGACTTACTGGAACACGGGGAAGCAGATACATAGCCCCCCATGGCGCATTAGTCAAGCAGAAAAGGGGACCATCCCCTCATTTCCTATCATTTTCATTGCTTAGCGAAGTTTAGACCTAAGCCTTCCTCCGCTAAACTACTTACATTTGCAATGCGCTAAAATCAGCAAGGCGACCAAGACGGTCTACCAAAGCCTTTAAGAGATTGAGGCGGTTAGCACGCAGTGCAGTATCATCACACATAACCATGACGCCTTCAAAGAACGCATCCACAGTGGGGCGCAATTCTCCAAGAAGACCAAAAAGCTGAGTGTATTCAGCTTCTTGCCATAGGGTATCAAAGCGTGGGAACGTTTCGGTGAGGCAAGATGCCAAAGCTTTCTCTGCATCTTCTTGCAAAAGGGCATCATCCCATTCACCTGTCAGAACCACGCCAGCCTCACTACCCTGCTTGCGGATAATGTTGGCGGCACGCTTAAAGGTGAGCACTGCAGAGCCGAAGTCATCGCGCTTACTAAAATCTGCAAGAGCGGCAAGACGCGCGCCAATGCCTTGGACATCGACAACAGTAACGTCTGCATCAGCATGGGCATTGAGGGCAGCTTCCACGAGCAAGGTTTCATAGCCTTGGGCCATGAACAAGTTCTTGAGGCGTGCCATGAAGAATTCATGCAAACGTGTCACAGCATCGGCTGGCTCAAGCTTCCACTTGCGGTCGCCATAGAGGTCCATAGCTTTCTGGAAAAGCGCTTCCACATCAAGCTTGAGACCGTGCTCCAAGACGATACGTGCGATGCCGAGGGCGCAACGACGCAAAGCGTAAGGGTCAGCCGCACCAGTTGGAATCATGCCAAGACCGAAGCAACCAGCCATGGTGTCCGCCTTGTCAGCCATGGACAAGAGCGCACCGCAAGCTGTCGCTGGCACTGGTGTGTCAGGACCAGCTGGCAAATATTGCTCAGCAAGAGCAGCGGCAACGGCTTCGTCTTCGCCCTTATGTCGAGCGTAGATGCCACCCATAATACCTTGCAAGGTATCGAATTCGCCAACCATACCAGAAATAAGATCAGCCTTGGACAAACGGCCTGCGCGCTTAGCCATATCAGCTGGAGCGATGCCAGTGGCTTCAGCAAGCCAGCCACAAAGCTCCGCAATGCGGCGTGTTTTGTCGCCCATGGAACCAAGTGGACCAAGGAAAATAACATTGTCGAGAGAAGCAAGCCAGTCGTTGCTATCTGCTGCAAGGTCAGATTCCCAGAAGAAACGGGCATCTTCAAGACGCGCACGCAAGACGCGCTCCCAGCCCTTTTTCACGAGAGCTGGATCTGTGGAAGACAAGTTCAAGACGGTGAGAAAATGGGGTAAAAGCTTGCCGTCGGCATCTTCAACACCAAAGCTCTTTTGATGGCTTTCCATGCTTGTGAGCAAAACTTCACGTGGCAAGGCAAGGAAGCGATCTTCAATATCGCCAAGGCATGGCACTGGGTGCTCAGCAAGACCCTGAACTTCATCAAGGAGGCTGTCCTTCCAAATGATGGAACCGCCAACAGTTTTTGCTACGGCGTTGCCACCTTCAATGATGCACGTGCGACGCGCTGCAGGATCCAGGGTAACGCCTGCTTTATCGGCCAAAGTTGGCAAATAGTCCGCAGTGCTTGCAACGTTCCAAGGGCCAAGGCCGTGGATACGGTGGCCAAAGGTTTGGCGGCCAGAGCTGATGGTGGCAAGGTTAAAAGGCACCACAGCATCATCAAAAAGGGCCAGAACCCAGCGCAATGGACGAGCGTAGGTAGCGTCACCGCTGCCCCACTTCATGCGTTTAGCAAAAGGCAAGCTCATGATAATGCCAGGACACATGGCAGCCAAAAGATCCACAGTCTTGGCTCCGCCCACATGCTTACGCACAGCAATGTAGTCACCCTTCTTGGTGCTTTCAGTAAAAATAGCTGTGACATCAACACCTTGAGTACGTGCAAAGCCTTCGCCAGCCTTGGTCAATTTTCCCTCAGCGTCAAAGGCAACGCGCACAGGAGGACCCATAACAAGCTCTTCAGACTCACTTTGCACAGCTTCGATAGCGTCAATAATGAGGGTTGCGCGGCGTGGCGTGGCCATGGCCTTCATGCTAGCAAAAGCTACATTGGCCTCATGCAACGCTTTACCAAAACGCGCCACAAGCTCACTTTCTGTAGTAGCCAAGAAGCGTGCAGGAATTTCTTCAGTACCGATTTCAAGAATGAATTGCGACATGCGGGGCTCCTTTGACCTAAGCCTGTGGCTCTGCGATTTCAGATTTTTTCAGCATAGGATAGCCAAGCTCTTCGCGTTGTTCCGCGTACAAATGCGCCACAGCTGATGCAAGAGCGCGAACACGGCCAATATATGCCGTACGCTCTGTAATGGAAATAGCACCGCGTGCATCCAACAAGTTGAATGTATGCGAGCACTTAAGGCAATAGTCGTAGGCTGGCCATAGCAGACGCTCTTCACAAAGACGTTTACACTCAGCTTCAAAAGCATTGAAGGAATGCAAATGCATGGCAGCATCGCTGGACTCAAAATTATACTTGGACTGCTCTACTTCATTCTGGTGATAGATATTGCCGTAGGTCACGTGTTCGTTCCATGACAAATCATACACAGATTCTTTGCCCTGCAAGTACATGCAAAGGCGCTCAAGGCCATAGGTGATTTCAACGCTGGTGGGCGTCAAATCGATGCCACCAACTTGTTGAAAATAGGTGAATTGGCTTACTTCCATGCCATTAAGCCACACTTCCCAGCCAAGGCCCCATGCACCGAGGGTTGGTGATTCCCAGTCGTCTTCAACAAAACGGATATCGTGTTGAGCTGGATCGATGCCAAGAGCGCGAAGGCTATCCAAGTACAAGTCTTGAATATTGTCAGGCGATGGCTTCAAGATAACTTGGAACTGAAAATAGTGTTGCAGGCGGTTTGGATTTTCACCATAGCGACCATCTGTAGGACGACGAGAAGGCTCAACATAGGCAACGTTCCAAGGTTCTGGACCGATTACGCGCAAAAATGTTGAAGGATTAAAAGTACCTGCGCCACATTCAATATCCATAGGCTGAGTGATAACACAACCTTGAGCGGCCCAATAATGCTGAAGCGTGAGAATAACGTCTTGAAAATGCATACAATCCCCTAATGAGTGCGTGAAATAGCTTGTAGGTATGCCTGCAAACTCGCTTATTTTGTTTTTCTGGCGAGGAAAACCAGTTTTCGCGAAGGGAGTGTATTGAGACATACATAACCTGAGAAAAAACGAGTTTCCGACCGAAGACGGCGAAGCCATGGCCGTTGGCGAGTTCACGAATCTTACGGACATCGAGAGCAACGCTGACAAAGCCAGAACGTAAAAGAAGCAGTTTAAAGGTATACCTAGAGACGGCGAAAGCGGCCGTTCTCCCAAGTCAAACCTATATGATACTGTATAAAACCATCCACAGCACGGGAAAATTCACGGCGTGCGGAAGGTGAAAGGCAAATTTGTGGCCATTGGAGCGGTGAAGTATCTTGCACAAAGAGCAAAGCGTCAAGTGTTTCTCGAGCAACATCAACAAATGGGCCCGAAGTTCCAAGGCGTGCAAGACAATCTGAGCACAGCATGGTCCCTTCACGCACCATAAAACGATGGCGTTCGTGTTCATGCCGTGCACAACCACAATGCGAACAGTGACCAAAGCGCGGCTCATAGCCCTGACTAAAAGCATAGCGAGCGCGAAAAAGTACGGGGAAAAGCGCATGCACATCTGGTGCTTGTTCAAGAACGCTGAGCATATCTAGAGCAAGGTTCAGCGCACTGTAGTCTTGGTGGACTTGCTCGTGGCATGCCTCATCTGAAGACATGCCGCCTTGCTCCACGTCATCCTGAGGCACAAGTTCACAGCAAAGACCGCCGTGACTTTCAGCTATACGCGGAGCCATATTCCCACATTGTAAGGCAAGATTTTCATGCGATACAACTTTTTGCAAGACGGTTGCCTGACTTGGAAAGCGCATAGCCTGTGAGCCAAAGTCTGCTTCAGCACCTAAAGCTTCCACAAAGCGTAGGCAATTGGTGGCCATACCACAACGTCGCCAATCGCGACGCAACCTGTCTGGGCCCCGTAAAAGCGTTGCTTCTTGCAAGGCTAAATAGTCACCACCGCGTGTGCTTTTCACACTCACAGACAACATATTGAACAGGTCAAGACAGCCAGAAAATCGACGGCGACTGCGACTGCCACCAAAGGCAAATGCGGTCAAAATGCCGCGTCTACGCGAAAGGAAGCGAACCCAGAGATCCGCTTCCCGAAAACGTCCGACGCGAAGGACAAGGCCTTGCTCGGTAAATTCCATCAGTCTTGAAGTGGGTACGTAACCGTGACAGCTTGACCACGTTTACCCGGTGCAGGCATGTTTTTGCCATCACATGTAAGGCTAACACCGCCAGCATTACCAAAGCGCATTTCAAGATTACCCTTGAAATCTTGTGCTATGGTCTCACCTTTTTTCAGGACCATTTGCTTTGCCTTGCCGCCATCAGCAACCAAACGCATCCAGCAATCTTCATGAGCTGTAATGACTACGTGATGTGCAGCTTGTTTGACAGCTGGAGCCTTTTCAGGGTTTGTTTTAGGAGCCGTGGAGGTGTCTTCAGTTTTTGCTGAAACAACAGTATTCGCTTGGGTATCTGGAGCAGAGTTTGCATCACTTTCATCCACATGGCCTACAAGGCTCGCTGTAGAGCTGGCCTGTGCTTCAGGTGCGCCACTGCTGGCATCTTGTTCAGAGCTTTGTGGTTTGATGCTTTGCCCTTGAGCCATATCCTTTGCGATGCGCTGCTCAATAGTCAAAGGTGCACTCGCTTCATCGTTGCTGCTAGCTGAATTTACAGTGCCACTCTGCCCTTGCTGAGAATTTTGTGCCTTGTCTGCACTGGGTTGCTTTGGCATTGTAGTCGTAGGTACGCTGGAATTGGCCTCAGCGCCCTGACTGGCTCCAGTAGTAGCGTTGGTTCCAATGGATACAGGTACAACAATTTCAGTAGGTTGACTGTATTTCCAATACGCACCAAACGCAATGCCGCACAGCACAAGACTAGTTAGTATAAGCAAGCGTTTATTTTTTGAACGACGATGCACAGAAGGTACAAGAGTAATTTTTTCCTCATATTCCTCTGGCACATCAATGGGGTATTGTGTGTCTATAGCTTGCTGATATTCTTCAAGATTAACTTTAACAATGGAAGCGTAACCACGAATAAAACCCCGTGTATAGACAGCATGAGGAAGACCTTTTACATCACCATCTTCCAAGGTACGCACAAGGCGCGCGGTCAATTTGAGTTTATCAGCAATATCTTCAATGGAGAGGCCTTGTGCCACGCGAGCATCTCGTAGCGCTGAGCCAAGGTCTAAGAACGTCATGGTATATCCTTATATATCAATAGCATAAGAGCTATTAAAATAAAAATTGGAACCTATGCCCATAAAAAGCATAGGCAACAAAAAAAACAAGGCTTTATAGGCGGATATCAATAACGGCCTTAGAACGAAGTTGTTCCATATATTCCTTAAAACGTTCCTGTAATTTAGGTTCGCGCAAAATGTTTTCAATCTGAGGCGACACTTCATCAAGGCTTAAAGAATTTCCGTCAATATTTTCAATCATATGCAGAAGTGCCTTACGACCTTCAACCATCATGACGCCAGAAACATCGCCCGTATTCATGTTGGCAAGAACAGCACGCCATTCCATACTCAAATCATTCCACGCTACAGTGCCAATGTCCCCGCCAGCTTGTGGATTGGGACCAATAGAACTTTGTGCTGCAACTTGAGCAAAGTTACCATTTTGGGCCTCCTTCACCAAGACATCAACATCAGAACTTGGCGCGAAAATGACAAGGCCAATATGCACCTTACGTTCTGCAACAAACTTACTTTTATTGGCTTCATAGTAGGCTGCAATGTCATCTGGATCAATGACAACTTTACGCGTAACCATGTGATTTAACAAACGACTGCGCAAAATATTAGTGGTAATATGCTCGCGCACATCGTCAGGCGTCATGGACTGTTGTGTCAATTGCTGTTCAAAACCCTCTTGCGATAATTGGCTTCGCTCAACAATTTTGCGGTATTCATTATCAATTTCTGCAGGCGTCACAGCAATGCCAAGGCGGGTTGCCTCTTGTGTCACCAAAAGGTCAGAAACCATGGTGTCCAAAACTTGGCGCTGGACAGCCGCAATGGTACCTAAATCACTGTCATTCATGACATTAAGGTTGAGGCGCAAAACTTCTGGCAAAGCCTGCTGCTGTACATCAAAGGCCGTAATCATATCACCATTGACCACAGCGGCAATTTTATTGAGTGGTGTCCCAAAGGCTGACGTAGAAACTGGCGTATAGAAAGCAAGTGCTGCCACGCAAGCAAGCACAGTTTGACGAAAAGTAAGCACGGTATATCTCCCGTTTTATAGTCATAAATATTTTTTTGAAATGATTTCATGCAATAGACTAGGCTTAGATAAAATAAATACCTGCATAAAGGTTCAAGCAATGCCTCTAAAAGGCTTGCAACCACGCATGTGCCTATGTTCTATGTGTATATAAACTTAGGTCTAAACGTTTTTTGTAAAAGATGCAATGAGACGTAAGTACCTAATTTTATAGTTCATCTTACAATTAAGATTTTAAGCCTCAAAAACATCGTTATTTTACTAGGCTTTCTTACTCATCTATGGTTTCAAAATGATGGCTATTGCCTAAAAAAAGTTGTGGAATAAGGCGAACATCAGCATTTTGCCACGCTTGCTCTAGCCACGCGTCAAAAGCAATAGCGAGCCTTTGTTCCATAAGCAAACGCTCAAGGCGGACATAAGCTTCACCTAAAGTGAGAGTACGTGCTGGTAAAATACTGTGCACCAACAAAAGCTTTTGCTCGTCATTTTCCGTAATAAATTCAAGATATTGACCCGTATTCTTCTCTCCAAAAAACGTTTCAGCATGGTCAATAATCCCAGCCCAATCAAGAGGCAATCGCGCATACGGCAATAAAAAATCCTCAACAATATAGCCTGATATTGCAGAAAGTTGCTCTTGATTTTGCTTTTTCAACGCATCTCTTAGTTCTGTTAGAGTATTGAATGAGTTTGCTGTAAACAACTGACATTGCACCCGTTTCTCTAGCGTTATAAGTTCTGGATGGGCATGATACGCCTCTTCAATCTGGGCAATATCTAAATGAATTCTAGGCTTAAGAATGTTGTCCATGAAGGTACGCTTTGCCACTTGTCGCGCAAGCATAGCACGCCACTGTGCAAGCGTCATTCCTTGTTCTATAAGATTAGTCGAAAAACTGTCTATATTTTCAAAATCCCCCATATATTCAGGTATTTCTCCATACAAAGACATATGGGCCTGACGTCTTTTTTCCGTCTCAAGCTCATCGTGTATTGTATATGTTGCACGAATTTCTTGCTCAGCCTGTTGTATCTCCATATCTGTAACCATAAAGCCACATGCTTCTAACTCTTGGCGTATCAACTCATAGGTAATAAGTTCACGAAGCACCAAAGCATATTCAGCACGAAGCTCATCAACAGACTGTGGCAAACTTGTATTTGTAATGAATAATGACGTACCATGAGCGGTAAGAAGATCCTCTAGACTTATAGCATGCCCATTAACCGTCGCAATAGAAGATTGGTTCTTCGGCACAGCACCACTAGGCCACAGAGATACAATACTAGAGCATGACTCAGCAGTATTCTTTTCCTCACTCTGCGCCCAAGTGTTATGTACATCTCCATAAGCCAAAAAATATACGCTTATAAAAATGCATAGTACATTGCTTACCATGAGCAAAAAACCTTTTTTCTGTCGAAATTGCATTATATATCCTATCAATACATGATAAAATCACATAGTACAGTCATTACACAGAAGTTGAGGACGAAAAACAGAGAACTAACGTCCACGACTCTTATTTCTGTTCACCACAACAGCCTTAGCACTTGTTCTATGAGCAATAGCTCGAGCGCGTCCAGCAAGCTCGCTAGGCGCAGTCACCGTTTTGCCCATTGTAGGAGCTTGAGTCGTTGTCGTAACCGTTGCTGCGGCATGACTCAAAGCAAGTCCTTGCCCATGGCTTGCGGTAGGAAGCTCAGCAGGCACAGCCTTCCCTTCCTCCACCTTAAGGGCAAAGCCTTCAACAATGCTACGCGCCGCATCAAAGCGTTGACTTGGTGACAAGGTAGCATCCTGCCGCAATTCCAAAATACCCGGAGGCAAAAGGCGGGCACTATCACTGTGTTTCATGACATAACTTGTGATAGTCATAAGATCCACAGCGTCTTGTTCACCACCCCAAGTCAGCTTAACCCTATCATTATATATATCTGCGCGCTGAACCTGCATGCGGCACAAGAAACGCTTGAAGACCAAAAGAGCCAAAAAGTTTTCAAGCTCTTGAGGGAACGCGCCATAACGGTCACGCATTTCAAGTTCAATATCTTGCTGGGCTTGCGCATCCTCAGCGGACGAAAGGGACTTGTATAGACGCAATCTATCCGATGGATCAGCCACATATTCATCAGGGATATGCGCGGCTATGGCAATATTCAGCTCGGTTTGCGTTTCTTCGCGCACAGGTTCACCCTTAAGGCGCGTCACAGCTTCCTCAAGCATTTCAAGGAATAGCTCAATGCCAACACGCGTCATGTGGCCCGATTGTACCTCGCCCAAAATATTGCCAGCACCACGAAGGCGCAAGTCCTCCATTGCTACCTGAAAACCAGCTCCAAGATAGTCAAGTTCCAAGATGATGCGCATGCGCTCGCGTGCGAGTTCAGGCAAAGTGCCAAGATCCGACACCACAAAGACCGCATATGCTTGTCTATCCGAACGACCAACACGACCGCGTAATTGATACAATTGGCCAAGACCAAACATCTGCGCTTGATCCACAACTAGGGTATTGGCGCGTGGGAAGTCAAGGCCAGACTCAACGATGGCTGTGCACACAAGCACATCAAGCTCCCCATGCCAAAACTGGTGCATGGTTTCCTCAAGTGCCTTTTCGCTCATCTGCCCATGGGCCATGCCTATACGGGCTTGCGGAGCTAATTTGCGTACATATTCGCATACCCTTTCAAGACCTTGTACTCGATTATGCACCCAAAAAACTTGCCCTTCGCGTGCTAGCTCACGCTCAAGAACTTCCTTTAAGACCTCATCCTTACGCTCAATAAGGGCTGTGGCTACAGGCTTACGCTCAGGCGGTGCTGTCTCAATGACCGATAGCTCACGCACCCCAGACATGGACAATTGCAAGGTGCGCGGTATGGGTGTTGCCGTCAAGGTCAAAGCATCCACATTGCGCTTGAATTGCTTCATTTTTTCTTTGTGACGCACACCAAAACGTTGCTCTTCATCCAAAATCAAAAGGCCCAATTGTGGCATGCGTACGTCATCGGATAAAAGTCGGTGCGTGCCAATTAAAATATCGATATGCCCACGTGCCGCTGCTTCCAAAATCTCTTTTTGCTTTTGACGCGAAACAAAGCGGCTCACCATGCCAACATTGATAGGGAAGCCTGCTAAGCGACTGCGGAAGGTCTGATAGTGCTGCTCTGCAAGCACAGTGGTGGGACATAACAAAGCAACCTGCCGCCCTTCTGATGCAGCACGGAAAGATGCACGTAAGGCAACTTCTGTCTTGCCAAAGCCCACATCGCCACACACAAGGCGATCCATGGGCGTGCTTTTTTCCATGTCATCAAGCACGTCCTGAATGGCCTTTGCTTGGTCGGGCGTCTCTTCAAAGCCGAATGATGCCTCAAATTCACGGTATAGCTCACCCACAGGACCGTATTGAAATCCCTTGGCAACCTTGCGATAGGCGTACATTTCCACAAGGTCCGCAGCAATTTTTTCAATGGCTTTGCGAGCTTTATCCTTACTTGCTTGCCATGCACCACCGCCAAGCTTGTCCAAAATGGGCCGTGCTTCGTCGCCGCCCTTATACCTTTGCACAAGGCTAAGCCGGTCCACAGGCAAATATAATTTGTCGTCAGCAGCATACTCAAGCAAAAGAAAATCGTTGGCCACACCGCCTAAATCAAGGTGATGCAATCCGCCAAAGCGCGCTACACCATAATCCCTATGCACAAGCAAGTCGCCAGCATGCAAGCCATCATAGCGATCAAGCCCCTTAAAGGCTCCTGTTGGCACACGGCGCGAACGCTCGTTGCGCGGCTGTAAAACCTCTTCGCCTATGACTAAAGTCCCATCCCATGCTAAATCCACACCACTACGGAATGGCGACACCACAGCCATAAGCCCCTTGCCCTCAGGGTCATAGCGGAGGCTCGGCATAAGCCCATCTTGCTCGCCTAATTTCAAAAATTTCGCACGACTACGGGCATTGCCAAAGGTCAAGACAATGCGCTTATATTTGTCGCCAAGCTCGCGCAAGCCTGTCACAAGGGTTTGCCATGGACGCTCCTGTGCCTCAGGCAAAGGAAACAGGTCCGTAAAGCTATGCAAACGCCGTTCAGGCAAAGCACTTTCATGGTCACCAGAAGTCTCGATACCCATGAGCAAGGGCTCAAAATACACCGCAGAAGCGGCATCCAAAACACTTTGGGCTGATGCTGCATCACGTACAACCATAGACGGAGGCTGACGCAAAACGCATTCATCATCCTGTTTTTCAAATACCGTAGTCCAATTGTGCGCAGCAGAAGTTAAGGCATCGCGGATATCCTGTTGCCCTGTCATGATCCATGTAGCTTTACGCGGCAACCACTCTTCAAGGATGCTGGCCGCTTCGTAAAAGGCTCCCACATAAAGACCATCGCCTCGACGCTCCACTGTGCGGCGCAAACCAGCCAACTGGTCTGAAGTTAAAAAGCCCTTGTTAAACAGGCGCTTCCAACGAGCATCTGCTTTATCGCGCCATTCTTTTGTTAAAATTACAGGACGCACAGGCACAAGGACAAATTCAGGAATACTTTGCAAGGATCGCTGATTACCAGCATCAAAAAGGCGAATATCTTCGATGGTATCGCCAAAAAATTCTATGCGGATTGGCCGCTCGTAGCCCACAAGAAAAATATCCACAATGTCGCCACGGACCGCAATTTCTCCTGGTCGCGACACCATGGGCACGCGCTCAAAACCCCAATCAATGGCTTGATCCAAAATCAATTCTGGGGCCATATCATTGCCGATGCTCAAACGTAAGTCATGAGTATCAAAGAGATTTACAGGAGGCAATTTGGGCAAGAAATTGTCTACAGTCAAAATCACGCCGCACGGATTATGCTTAAGGCTCAAAGCATACAGTGACGCCATACGCGCGGCCACGGTGTCCGCCTGCCCACCAAGTTGGGCTTGACCTAGATTGTGCGATTGAGGCTCAAGGCTCGGCAAGCTAATCCATGGTAGCTCCCATCGCGTGCGTGCAAAGCCAGACTCATCGGCCGAAAGGTCCGGTGTAAAAAGCGTCAACAAAGCCCGTGCCTTAGCAAGCTCTTCATTGTCTTTCACCACAAAGACCACACTTTTCCCACGGGCCAACAAGGTTGTGGCAAGGCGCGCAGCTGTGGCAAGGCCACTGCGTGTGACATGATGTTGTTGAGCTAAGTGACCTTGCCCATTGGTATGGGCACGCTCGGTCGATTTGAGCATATTTTCAAGCAAAGCGGCAAAATCCAAGATATTCTCCTTACGCGGCGCGAGATACGACCACAAGATGCCCTATCATAAGCGTCTCCTACCCAAGGCGCAACGCTAAAGTCAGTCATACTGGGGCAAGAAAGACTTTTATTTGTGGATGACAGTATGAGGCATTGAGAAAAATCACGGCCACATGGAGGAGTCGGAAGCGTTACCATAAAAGGCTACCCCCATCCATAAAAACAAAATAATCAGTTTGAAGACACACCCTAGCCAAGAAAAATAACTTTCCTGCAATTCTTGCTTGCCTATTATGCCTGTCATGCCTATTCTGGTTGTTGAAAACGAAGATGAGCTTTTGTGCCTTTTAAGGAAGGCTTGCTATACAAATACGTAATCATATAAGTTTTTTATATATTTTAGGAGTTTATATGGGGCGCATTGCACCTATGCCAGAAGAATTTCCCGTCACCATACAGCTGCGCGAGTTGAACGACGAGGATTTGCTGGACTTCTGGGAAGAGTCTCAATTTCTTGAGCGTTTGCTGGAAGATGAAAATATTAACGAAGGCGGTGTGACGCCCAACTATGAACGCCTTATCTTGCATGAATTGCAATTGCGCTCATGTCGCCGTTTGAGAGCGAAACGCGCATAGTCTAGCACGCCATATCGAAGCGACCACATTTTCATGAGTAAAATGGCGGTCGCTCTTTTATTATAGTCTTAAGCAGTATGGTATTAGTATGATTATAGGTCTTGGCATTGACATCACAGAACTAGAGCGCATTGAAAAAGCATGGGCACGCCATGGTGAACGCTTTGCAAAGCGTATTTTGCATGCCGATGAATTGGCGCGCATGCCACAAAGCGCGCCATTAAACAAAGCACAAGTCAACTTTTTAGCCGCTCGCTTTGCCGCCAAAGAAGCTGCTGTTAAAGCTCTCGGCACAGGCTTCAGCCAAGGTATAGGCCCTTGCGACATCGAAGTCTATTCTTTACCAACGGGCCAACCTATGCTCAAATTCCATGGAGCCGCAGCAGAACGCCTTGCAGAACTTGGCGTGCTCGCTGAAAAGACGCACGTATCCTTAACTCATGGACGGGATACCGCTGCTGCCGTTGTGATTTTAGAAAGATAAAGGGGACTTTATGTACCTTGCCACAGCTCAAGAAATGAATGCATGGGACGCGGCTACCATCAAAATGGGTATGCCAGCTTTTAGCCTCATGGAAAATGCAAGCCGTGAAGTCTGGCATGTCTTGTGCAATTTTTTGGCTAAAAATAGCCAATCATTACAAGATAAACGCGTGCTTCTTTTTGCTGGTGGTGGCAATAATGGTGGCGATGCTATAGCCTTGGCAAGACTGTTACATAACAAAATACCTCAGACTGCCTCCGATAAAGTTCAAGTAACACTTGAAGAAAATTCCAATCTGTACCAGCCTTCCGCCTGCCATGTCCTTGTGGTGCATACGCGGCCTTTGCAGGATTATAAAGGCATGGCCCAAGAACATCTCCAGCTTGCCATGGCTTGTGGCGTTCGCTTTATGCCTGCTGAAGACTGGCTTGAGGCTATACAATATGGCAGCGGACCTTTTGTGGATATGGTGACAAAAAGGCAGTCTACACCACATATCATCGTTGATGGACTTTTGGGTACAGGATTTCATGGCCCTTTGCGTGGCACGACATTGGCTGTCATTGAACGCCTCAATCAGTGGCTAGACCAACATAATACCACAGCAAGTACGGAGAATATTTTTCAACCATGCCAACTCTTTAGCCCTTTATCCTCCAACAAAATAAGTACACATCCTAAACAAAGCCCTGCCCTATTTTCTTTCCCACATATCATAGCCATTGATTGTCCATCGGGCCTTGATAGCACAACTGGCGCACCATCCCCCACGGCCATAGCTGCCCATACCACAGTGACCTTTGAAGCAGCCAAAATCGGCCTTGTATCCCAAGCAGCACGACCTTATGTCGGAAATGTACTTGTTCGCCCCATCGGCATTCCCACGCTCATTCAAGCGCAACATCCCACTGAATGCACCCTTTTGCACCGCAGCATCATGCGGCATCTGCCAAGCATAGGTAAGCTGGGCCATAAAGGTGATGCAGGGCATGTGCTCGTCATTGGCGGTTCACAGGGACTCACTGGCGCGGCGCATCTTTCAGCCAAAGCAGCCTTGCGTTCGGGATCTGGTCTTGTATCCATGGCAGTTCCTCGCGGTCTTGAGCTTCAAGCGCAATGCTCTGTACCCGATATCATGGTTATGGGTGTTGGCTGTGTACGCAATCCAAAAACTGACAATCATGCTGCACCTACCATATATGATGCTGCAAAATGGCCTCGCACGAACCTGCAAGAAGCCCTATATCAAATCCTTGAGCTTGCCGCATCGTGCCGCGCCTTGGTGCTTGGTCCGGGCATAGGCCGCAGCCCTGAAGCCGCAACTGTGGTGCACGCGATACTTAGCATGCCTAAGCGTCCACCAGTTGTTATTGATGCTGATGCCCTTTTTAGTCTGGCGCAGTGTTCTGTCTTGCCGTCACCATATTGGCAAAGCCTCATGGTATGTACTAATACTGCCAATGATAATGCGAACGCGCACCAAGCCCCTAACCCTCTCTTGTCCCTTGTGCAAAGCCATGACATTCTTACACCACACCCAACAGAAGCTGCACGCATTTTAGGGTGGACCACAGCACAAGTACAAGCTGACCGCATGGCCGCACTAAAAACTCTGATGTCCATGGTTAAGGGCACGGTAATTCTTAAGGGCGCCTGCACCCTCATAGGCCAAGCCCCCAAATCACTCACGCCTTCACCCACACCAATCCCTTCTCCCACGCCATCCATCACGGTGTCCCCTTTCATCGAACCACACCTTTCGGTTGCTGGCTCTGGCGATGTGCTTGCAGGCTTGGTGGCAAGCCTTATAGCTCAAGGCATTTCCCCCACAACAGCGGCCCCCTTAGGCGTCTTCCTCCATGTCAAAGTAGGTGCCCTTCTCGCCCAACAATTCCCCAAACGCGGCAACACGGCCTCTGACCTCATAGACATGCTTCCTCAAAGCCTCATCCCATAAAAACCACCAATCCCATACGCCTCCCACCCACTCCCCCATGTGGCCGTAAACTTTCAATCCCTTCCCCCAGCTCGCCATAAAGGTGCATAACTATCTGCTGCAAAGGAGCTTCACCATGCGTTTAGCCCAAGATATTATGACGACCGACATTGTAACCGTTACTGAGGACACGCCTATTAACAAGGCGGCACGCATTTTACTAGAAAAAGGGTTTAATGGCCTACCAGTACTTGATGAAGATGGCGCACTAACGGGTGTCATTTGCCAAAGCGACATTGTGGCACAGCAAAAGCTTTTGCGCTTGCCCACATATTTTACGGTGCTTGATGGGCTTATCCCTTTGACTTCACCTGCTGATACAGAAGAGCAAATCCGCCGTATCACCGCAACTACGGTTGAAGAAGCCATGAGCATATCTGTAAAGACTGTGCGTCCAGATGCTACACTTGACAAGGTGGCCTCTCTCATGGTTGATGACAATTTTCACACCATACCAGTTGTTGTTGATACAAAGCTTGTAGGTATCATTGGCATGGCGGATTTACTGCGTAGTATCGCCGCTTCCCGTCCTTAAAACGAGAAAAACACACATCTCATAACTTTTTCTAGGCTGGACCATGCTTTTTACGCTTTCATCTCTTGACCACACGGCGCATTTTGGGGCAACTCTTGCTGAGGCCATGTTGCAAGTACCAGAACTTAAGGTCATCCTCTTCACAGGCGATCTTGGCTCTGGTAAAACAACCATGACCCGCGCCTTTGTGCATGCTCTGCCATGCCGCCAAGGTGAAGAAGCTGAGGTCTCAAGCCCAAGCTTCACCCTGTGCAATCTGTACCCAACACAGCCAGAAGTCGCCCACTTCGATCTCTATAGACTCGAAGCAGGTCCAGCCGATGATGCCCTCCTTGACGCCTTTGACGATGGCACAAGTATTGTTCTCGTTGAATGGGCTGAACGACTACAGGCCAGTGAAGTCCCACCAGTGCACCTGCATCTTTGTTGGCAACGACAAATGGATATGGGTGAAACACGACTGCTCAACGCCACCGCCCATGGTGATGCTGCCCAAAAGGTTTTGGCGTTGGTAGGACAGAATTTTTAGGTATACTGGGGAAAAGGAAAAAAACTTTTTGGAAAAAGATTTTTCCTCTTAACCCAGACCCCATCCCTTTTTCCAAAAACTTTTTATAAGCGAATAGAATTTCGTTTTTAAAAAATTAACGGACGCACGGTGAGAAGAGTTTTTTTGCAAACAAGGCTCACCTTGCTGCCATACATTGTGATTTAACTATAAGGAATGGATATGCGTATTCTTGTGCAAAAGTTCGGTGGCACCTCTGTCGCCAATCTCGATTGCATGAAGAAGGTTCAGGAAAAAGTCCTTGGCGCAGTGAGTAATGGCTACAAAGCCATTGTCGTGCTGTCTGCCATGTCTGGCGAAACCAACCGCCTCTTGAAATTGGCGGATACATGGTCAAGCAATCCTGATGCAGCAGAAACCGACGTGCTCGTCACCACTGGCGAACAAGTCTCTGCGGCACTCTTCACCATGCTTATGAAAGATGCTGGCATCAAAGCCCGCTCTTTCCTCGGCTTCCAGTTGCCCATCACCACCACCGACACCTTCGGTAGTGCTCGCATCCTCTCCATTGACGCAAGCAAAATGCGCAAGGAATTGGAAACCTACGACGTGCTCGTTGTGGC
>JAWXUA010000009.1:0-37021 GCA_044433065.1 Pseudomonadota bacterium | reverse complement strand
CCCCCCCCCGCCCCCCTCCCCCAGACCCCCTCTCCCTTCTTTCAAAACTTTTTAATTGTAGATGAAAGTTTGTCTCTTCGTATGCTGTTCACGGCCACATGCTACGAGGAAAAATTACATTGCTTACAAGTGTAAAGGAATACCAATGCGCACCATAGGTCTCTTAGGCGGAAGTTTTAACCCCATTCATATCGGGCACATACGTCTTGCCGTTGAGATTATGGAAGCATTGAAGCCGGACCGCCTTGACCTCATTCCCTGCGCCCAAGCACCACATAAAGCAGCCAAAGGTTTCCTCCCCTTTGAAATGCGCTGTGATCTTGTAGACTTGGCTGTAAAGGAGCTTTACGGTCAGCAAAGAAAAGATTGTTACCAACAAGATACTAAGATTACAAAAGAAAAATGCCTACAAGTAAATAGGCTTGAGGGCCAGCGGCAAGGCCCATCGTATACGTGGGATACCCTTATACAGTATGGTGAAAAGGAAAAGGACGCGCGCCTTTTTTTTGTTCTGGGTGGCGAAGATTTTTGTAAATTATCATCATGGTATCGCGGTTTAGAAATACCATATCTCACTGATATTGTTGTAGTTCCAAGAGACAGTGCTAATCTTGATGCCTTCACCAAGACCATTGAAAAAGACTGGCCAGAAGCAAAAGCCAGCAGCCCTAGCACATGGGCCCTACCCAATGGAAATTGCTTCATCTACCAGCCATTACCGCGCCTTGATATCAGCGCATCCTTATTGCGTGAAAAATGGATAAAGCATCAGGATATATCATTTTTATTGCCAACATCTGTCATCGAATGCCTTGAACAGCATCGACAAGACATCGAAAAAATCTGGTCAACATAAATGGTGCTACATAAAAATATTACAATGATTTATACTATTTATTCAGAATAGATTGCACAGCTTCTAACACCATATGTGGCGTGAGGCTTTTCATGCATGCGCCGTCATGAGTGCAGGCTTTGCTTCCATGCAATGAACATGGGCGACAGCTAAGCTCCTTATTTTCAAGAATAATATCATCATTCCCTTCTGGAAAAAAGCCCCATTCTTTTGTTGTAGGGCCAAAAAGTGCGACTACTGGTGTCTTCACTGCTGAGGCCAAATGCATGGGACCTGAGTCGCCTGTAACCAAGACATCAGCCTCAGCTAGCAAGGCACATGTTTCGCGCAAGCTTGTGGCATTGGTGAAGTCGGCACGTGGATTTTGTATAACCATGTCCCCACGTCCCACAACGAAATAGGCGATGCCATGTTCGGTCAGTTTTTCGGCAAGTTCCTGCCAATATGCTGGTAACCACGCTTTATGCGGATGCGTTGAATAGGGATGCAGGGCTACAAGAGGCCCACTCTTTTCGCCTTCCCCATGCATATTGAGGGTATGGCGCAAAAAATCTTGGCCCACTTGGCGCTCATTTTCTGACAGCATAATCATGGGCACAAGTTCGTTTCTATCGGGCGGTGTTGGCAGCACAGACATAGTATAACGCTGTGGAACATTATATTTTAAGAGTTCTGCACTATATTTTGCTTTACCATTTTCATTGCTTTGTTGCAAAAACCTACGCCGCTGTACAGAAAATTTGGGATAATGACGTATGGTCGCCACGGAAAAGCGTGAAAATGCACGACCTTGCCACATGGTCGACAAAATGTGTGAGCGAAGCGTGCCATGCAAATCAAGTAGGCCAAAGTCCTTAAATTCTCGCACGATACGAGCAAAAACACCGAGCATTTTGGGCATTTTCAGCTCATGATTTTCAAGGCCAATGACCTTTTGCACTGCAGGATGCCCATCAAAAACAGAGATCCACGGTGCACGCGTGACAACGACAAAAGTCCAGCCAAAACGACTATGTAAATAGTCAAGCACCCCTGTGGTCAAAACAACATCACCAAGGGCACTAAGACGGTATACAAGCCATTGTTGTGGATATTTTTTAGTCATCACTCACTCATCGTCAAAAAAATTAATCAATGGGCCACACCAATCTTACGCCATCCCGTGCAGCCGTGAGCATCATCAACAAAGAAAATGCCCTCCGCAATGGAAGAATTGTGAAGGGATAGGGTTTTGGAGGAAGGAACTTTTTTTAAAAGTTTTCCTTCCCCCACATACAAATCTACAACAAACCGCAGCCACACTTTTTGGCTTTTTTCCCAGAACCGCATGGGCATGGATCGTTACGGCCGACTTTTGGTGCAGCGCGGCGATAGTTACGTTCATTAACTTTGGTGGGGTCGCCGCCATGTTGCTTCATGAAAGCGTAGATGGTTGGGAGTGCTTCATGCAGCGCAGCGATCATTTCTTCACGAAGTTCTGGCGTGACAGGTTCCTCGAAGGTACGCATGTTAGGATCTTCGTCATTTTCATGGGCAAGAGCCATGATGGATACAAGTTTACCACGATGATCGAGGTCGCTAAGGAGCGGCAACCATGAAGAAGAGTCGAGGCTGACATACTTCATGAAACCTGAGGCCCAGTCGTTGGCTGTGACGACGCCATCGGCATTGGGGCGAAGGATAAGTTGTGGCGCAAGGTTTTCAGCGGCCATGCGGTTCACTTTTTGCCCATGGAAAATAGCCATAAGATCGATGAGCTCTTTAAACTCTTCCTCAGTTCCCCATGGCTTTTGGTCTGTATTTTCACCAAAGATGACAGGCATATAGACTTGTGCAGCAACGGCACGTGGAGCGCAAACGAGAGCTGTGAGGAAACCATCCACTTCTTCAATATTAAGGCCACCTGAAGACTTGGAACGAGTGAGAAGCTCTTCAAAGCGGATAAACTGTTCAGCGGACAGGACCGTATTGACGGTATTTTCTGGTGTATTCATGAGGGTATCCATACCTTATATGCGTTAAAATTTATGACGCACAGGAGAACACCCAAAGAGCTTCTTGTCAAATACTAAGGACGTTGCACGCCAAATTTCACGTGTTTCTACGCTCAAAGTTGTAGGAAGACAAAAAAAAGACGCTACGAAGTAACGCCTTTTATGAGCTATATGAATAAAGACTAGCCGACACGCAGGTCAGGCTTAGTGCCATCGGGTTTTGCGTCCAAATTTTCCTCATCTGGATTTGCTATGACCGTGGGCTCGGTGGCAAATCCAGCATCTGCTTCTGTTTTCGCACCTTTATCAAAGGCGGCTTGCAGACGGGCTTCATCTTCATAGGAAAGAGAGGATTTGATAATAGTGCCGCCAGTGCCTTCAAGTTCATTCAACACCTTGTCAGAAAATGCAGAGTCCACAAGAATAAAAAGTGCCGATGTTTTTGGTGTCAGGGTTTCGGATAAGTTCTTGATAAATTTATCATTAATACCTACGTCGCTCAGTGCACCTGCTACAGCCCCAGCACCAACACCTGCGACCAAGCCAAGCAGTGGCGTCAAGAAAATAAGCCCGACGAGCATACCCCAAAAACCACCAGACACAGCACCAGTAGCCGTTAAATTATACATTTGATGCAATTTTATTTTACCGTTTTCTTTACGTGTGACAACCACAGCATCTTCAATATTTACAAGATATTCCTTTTGCATTTTTAAAAAATCAATACGTACTTCCGCAGCCTTCCATTCATTGTCGTATGTTACAACAATAAGATTTGCCATGATGCACTCCTTTTTATGTGCTCTATTCGTTTTAACTGCATAGAGCATGGAGCAAGGATGCGTATATAACTATGATTTTTACAATTATTATGCACGACAGAATGAGTAGCTATATCGATAGATATACTCAATAATAGAGTTAAATAAGGCTCAACAACGGATTTTGGGCACAAAAAAACCCCACTCGAAAGTGGGGTCCGTAACTCGGTACGTTTTGCAACTACCAAGAACGCTTGGGACGAGGAGCACGTTCCTGCGCTTCGTTTACACGCAGGTTGCGGCCCATGAAGGAATAGCCGTCAAGCGCTTCCATCGCAGCACGCAAGTCGCCGTCGGCCATTTCAACAAAGCCGAAGCCACGAGGGCGACCGGTTTCACGATCGAACATCAACTTCACAGAAATTACTTCGCCGTGAGCTGCAAAAAGGTCACGAACGTCTTCCTGCTCAGCAGAAAAAGGCAGATTGCCAACATAAAGGGTCTTGGCCATGAGAAAAAAAACTCCATTTTTATGAGCTTTCCTTCGTCCAATAAGATCTTTGCCCATGCGAAGTCTTAATGTGCAGACGAAGTCAAGCTTTGCTATGACTGGGGGACACTACATGGGAGGCCCCTGGCCGTCAAGCTTTTTCTCAGTTTTGGACATTATTTATTTGTGACCTGATGATAGAAGTATCTAAGAAAGATACTTAGCTGATTTATCAGAATATTTTATAGAAAATTATTGGCATATGCCAAGGTGTCGTACACAAATCGCCTATGAAAGACAAAATCCTGCCTTTTCTAAGGCAAAGCGAGATACGCCACCCTCTCGCAGTATGCTAATGGCTCCCTGTTCACACCGTATAAGAGTTGATGGAAGACCACCTTGAGGATTTGTTCCTTCATCATAATACCCTGAAATACCAGATAATAAATCCACATCAAGGTCACTTGCACGCGTAACCGCAGGACGACCGCTGATATTGGCACTGGTCGCCACAAGCGGCACACCTGCGGCCATGGCGAGCTTTGTTGCGCCATCATGTGGCGACAGGCGCACGGCTACGAAGCCCGTGCCGCCAGTCAAAATACTTGGGACCTCGGGCCGTACCTTGAACAAAATGGAAAGCGGTGCTGGCCAAAATGTATGCATAAGGCTCTGTTCAACTAGACCAATATCCATGCTAAGTAATGATAATTGTTCAATATTTCCAATAATAACCGGTAAAGCCATATGCTCTTGACGACGCTTAGCCGCAAAAATAGACGCAATGGCATGAGCATTGAGTGCTGAGCAACCAAGACCATAAAAAGTCTCGGTTGCATAGGCCACAAGGCCACCCTCTTTAATGGCCGTGCTCGCTTTGCTTAGGGATAGGTGCGCTGAGGTGCATCTATCTATTGATAAGACCATAAAAACCTCTTATGACAGGTGCAGACATTGGCGCAAAGCCGCGCCGCACACATCCTTATATATAGGAGCACGTTTGCGCTCACTTCGACTTGTGGCCGTTGGCCGCATCAAAACCCCGTTCTGGAATGACGCGACGCAACATTATGCCGAGCGTCTGCGCCATCATTGCCGCTTGACCGAAACCATCATCAAAGATGGCGGTGCAAGCCTGCCTGCTAAGGCTCGTAACGCTGAAGAAGGTAAGCGCATTTTGGCCTCACTGTCGCCCGCAGACATCGTCATTTGCCTTGATGAGCACGGTAAAAGCCGCACGTCCCGCGATTTTGCCACATGGCTTGAGCGTATTAGTGAAAACGCAACACGTCAGCCATGCTTCATTATTGGCGGTGCTTTTGGCTTAGATTCTAGTGTTTTACAACGCGCTGAGCACAAGGTTGCACTAGGACCAATGACATATCCACATGAATTGGCACGAGTACTCTTGCTTGAGCAATTATACCGTGCTGATGCCATTTTACGTGGTTCGCCATATCATCATGACTAATCATAACAATGAGTTAGAAAAAGAACTCATTCCCCACCAACACTAATCTCTACGAGAACGCTATGCTCGACATGAAATTTTTGGACCATATGGAAGAATATTTGACCTCTGGCCGCTTGGAAGATGAGTTTTTATATTCCCCTGAAGAGCGTCGCCTCGAGATTTTAACATTTCTTGAACGCTTCATGGACGTGGCTGAAATAGCTGACGCAACTGCCACAAAAATGATCTTCAAAGATTCCCAATTTGGCAGCATGATGGGCCTCAAAGAGAAGGAAGAAAGCCAAGGGAATGCTTAGGCACAAACCCTTGCTATCCTTACCATAATGCAGACTAGCTAGGCTGAATGGACCACAAATAACGACGGCCAACACGGGTGTCATAGGCCATTTCAGCCTCAGCTTGCCATCCTTCTGGTATATCCTGTGGCATGGGTTCAAGAGTCAAGAAGATGATGCGGCTTGCTTGGTTCTCATCAACTTGGGAGCCTTCAGCTTCTGCACTTTCTTTTGCTTTATTAGTGACTTGCGACTTCATATGGCCATTGACAAAATCTAATAACTCACGCCAAGGCATGAATGCGCGGCTGATGATAATATCAGCTGGCCTGTCCGCTTTACACTCTTGCGCCATGAACACTTCAGCGCGTCCAGTAAAAACTTTTGTGCGCGCTTGTGGGCATTGTGCCAAGGCCATACCCATGAAAATAGTACGTTTTTCACGAGCATCAACAAGGGTATACTCGCCATCATGCCACAAAACACGCAGCGGAATACCTGGTAGGCCAGCACCAGCACCAAGGTCCCAAGATATTGGATTTTCTGGAATATTAAGGCTTTGCAAAAACTTATGCACATGCAAACTATCCACCACTAAGGTTGTGAACGTGTCTTGCCATGTGCGCGTGCCAACAAGATTCATGGATCGATTCCAGTGGAGGAGAAATTCCATATAGGTGGCAAGGTCGTCAAGCTCCTTAGGTGATGGGGCAAAACCAGCCTCGCCACATAAGCGCGTCAATTCCTTGCGTGATACTTCAACTTTTCCAGCCATATAGCTCTCCTTTATTCCGAGAAAATCTTGCGCGTGCGAAAAAATCAACCAAATAAAAAGGCTACTCGCCACACGTGCTCCTTCATAACCTTGTATGCCCAGCTTTACAAGTGCGACGGTGTAGGGCAAATTGGGTGCTCTTGTGTGAGGAAACACAAATTTACTTAGTAAACTGATACACTCTTTGTTTTTATGGAGAAAAAAATGTCTCAAAATATCACAGCCTTACTTTTTCCAGGCCAAGGCTCACAAGAAGCTGGTATGGGCCGCGACCTTGCAGAAAGTTCCAAAGATGCTATGGCTTTATGGAAAAGCGCTGAACGTATCAGCGGTTTGCCTTTGCGCGAAATTTACTGGGAAGGCGACACAGAAGCCATGGCCGACACACGCAATTTGCAGCCCGCATTGACCGTGGTCAACATGGCCTTGTATCAATTTCTCGCGCCACATCTGAGCGCAGCCTGCGTTGCTGGGCATAGCCTTGGCGAATATAGCGCCTTAGTTGCTGCCAAAGTCATCAGCGCTGAGGACGCTCTTAATATAGTGACCATCCGCGGACAACTCATGGCTGAGGCTGATCCAGATGGTAAGGGCGCCATGGCTGCTATCCTTAAGATGCCTCTGCAAACTGTACGGGACCTTGTGGACCAAGTAGCTAAAGATACAGGTGAAACGCTCATCGTAGCCAACTACAATACCCCTGCACAATTCGTCATCAGCGGAACCAAGGGCGCAGTTGCTGAAGCGCAAAGCCGTGTCAAAGAGCTGAAAGGCCGCGCCATTCCTTTAGCTGTGAGTGGTGCTTTCCACAGCCCATTAATGGACAAAGCCGCAGCAGAATTGCGCCGAGCATTAGGCCGCGTCACTTGGCGTCGTCCGCAATGCCCCATCTTCTGCAATGTGACAGGCACAGCCATCATCGACGGTGAATCCTTAGCAGATATTATGCCACGTCAAATGACATCGTCTGTCATGTGGATTGATACCATAAGCAACCAGTATCATTCTGGAATTCGCCAATGGATTGAAATCGGACCTAAAGGCGTTCTATGCAAAATGATCAAGCCTATTTTGTCCGCCACCAACGCACCAGAAGACTACAGTACCCTTTCCATCGGCAATATGGAGCAGGTTGAGGCTTTTTTAGGCTAAAGGACACGTGCACTAGGTCTACTTTTGTGCAGGCTTAGGCCTCCACTCCTTGTTCTTGACTGCCTCAATAATAGGTCTTGCGCTGTATTATCATCATCGGCCTATTGACAAGGATGCTCCATTGCTTTAGGTATTTATAGACAATTAAGGCTGAAGAATTACTCAAGTACAACACATATCCAAAGGACAAAATACCATGAAAAAAATGCTCGCATTGCTTACCTTGTCTCTCTTCTTAGCAATTCCTACCATGTCTCAGGCTGAAGACATTGCTGCAATCACGTGTGCTGACTACGCTGCAACTGAAAATCAAAACGACAAACTTACCATGATTGTTTGGATTGATGGCTTTTTGAGTGCTGAAGCTGATGTCACCATCACTGGTGCAGAATGGTTTGGTGCCTTGTTTGGCCACATGGAAAGCTACTGTGCTGCTAACCCAAGTGCGACCCTTATCGCTGCTGCACAAGAAACTCCTGAAATTGAATTTGAAGGCGAAGACATGCTCTTGACCCCTTGCGCAGAGATCATGGCTGACGCTTCCAACGTTGATGAAGTTACCGCTCTTCTCATGTGGAGTGATGGTTACTTGAGCTCCAAGTCAAGCAATACTGTTTTTGATGAAGCTGGCCTTACTGCACTTGCTCAGCACATTTACCCATTCTGCGGTGGCAATCCAGATAAGACCCTTGGCGACGCTCTTGCAGGTCAATCCAAGTAGTCTTAAAAAGCTCCGCTGCGCATGATTGCGCCATCGTATAACGATGATTTTAAAGGGTAACATTTTGTTGCCCTTTTTTCTTTTGAAGTGCCCCATCCTCCCCTAGAAGGATAGCTACAAAACACTTTGCATTCTAAGCTTTTTCTGCTATAAAAAACAATTCGAACGCAATTTTATTCCCAATGAAGTTGTGAAAGATACATGTACAATCTATATCTCATGCTGAATAAAAAACACTTCTTAAAGTGTGAAAATACACAGTTTTTCTAAGGCCTAAGCCTTTAGTGGATGCAGGCTCGCACTACTTTTTGGACCCTGCTGGCATGTGGGCAAAACCCACCATAAAAAATAATAAATACAGCTCTATACACCTAGGATATACAAACCATGCGCGCAAAAAATCAATTGATCGTGGCCTTACAAAGTGTTGTTGCAGATATGGGCTACCAGTGGCCAGCAAAGGCAAGCATTGAGCCACCAAAAGACCGTAAATTTGGCGACTTTGCGGCCAATATTGCTTTGGTCTTGGCTAAAGAAGCTCACATGAACCCACGTGAATTAGCCATGCGTGTGGCTGGTGCTTTAAAAGAAAAAGATTGTGATATCAGCAATATAGAAGTCGCTGGTCCTGGTTTTTTAAATATTACCTACGCACCTGAATTTTGGCTTAAGACCGTCACTAATGTTTTAAGCGAAGGTGACCGCTTTGGTGCATCTGATATTGGCGCCGGCAAAAAAGTTCAAGTTGAATACGTTTCTGCTAACCCAACCGGTCCTTTGCACATTGGCCATGGTCGTGGCGCTGCTGTTGGCGATAGCCTTGCACGCCTTTTGCGCTTTAGCGGCCACGATGTGAGCACTGAATATTACACCAACGACGCTGGTCGCCAAATGCGTATTCTCGGCCTTTCTGTATGGGTACGCGCAAAGGAAGTTGCTGGCGTTCCCGTGGAATTGCCAGAAGATTTTTATCGCGGTGACTATATCATTGATATTGCAAAAGATTTGTTAGTACTAGAACCAAATCTTTTAAACATGAGCGAAGAAGATGGCAAGGACCGCTGCTATGACTACGCCATGAACATTATTTTGAATGGCATCAAACAAGACTTGGTTGATTTCCGCGTTGGCCACGATGTTTGGTTCTCTGAACGCTCCTTGGTTGACAATGGCCATGTTGAAGCAACCTTTGAACGCCTTAAGGCCGCTGGTCTCGCCTTTGAAGAAGGTGGTGCTTTGTGGTTCCGCACCACAGAATTTGGCGATGACAAGGACCGTGTTTTGCGTAAGTCTGATGGCTCATTGACCTATTTCGCCTCGGACATTGCGTACCACGACAATAAATATCAGCGTGGTTTTGATTTTGTTGTAGACGTTTGGGGTGCTGACCACCACGGCTATATCCCACGTATGCGCGCTGCTGTGGCTGCCATTGGTCGCCCTGCCGAAGCCTTTGATGTAGTACTCATCCACCTCGTAAACTTGCTCAGAAATGGCGAACAAATTGCCATGTCCACTCGTGCAGGTGAATTTGAAACTTTGGCCGACGTGGTGAAGGAAACCAGTGCCGACGCAGCACGCTTCATGTTCTTGTCACGCAAAAGCGATAGCCCACTGGACTTTGACCTTGAGCTCGTAAAACAGCGTACCATGGACAATCCTGTTTACTATGTTCAGTATGCTCATGCTCGCGTCTGCGCTGTTATGCGTAAGGCTGCTGAGCGCGGTATTACGTTGCCTACAGAGATTACCGCAGCCATGCTTGCGCCACTGACCTCTCCAGAAGAGCTTGAACTTATTCATCTTTTGGAACAATTCGAAGACTATGTTGTGGGTGGTGCTGTAGCCCTTGCGCCGCACCATATTAGCTACTACCTCATGCAAGTTGCTGGTGCCATGCACAGTTATTATGCAAATCAACCGATCCTCAATGCAACGGATCAAAGCGTGATTATTCCGCGATTGGCTCTTTTATCCGCAGTTGCCCAAGTTATCCGTAATGGCCTTGATTTACTGGGTGTTTCTGCTCCAGAGGCCATGTAAAATAAGGTAAAAACGCCATGATGTCAGAAAGAAAATCCACATCGACAAAAGTCTTTACAGTTCGCTTGGGCCTTGGCTCTGTACTTTTTGCGGCCTTAATCACTTTTGTAGGCTTGGCTTGGATTTTCTTTCTTGGCGTCATGGCGGGTCGTATGTATTACGGTGCCAATCCTACCACGTTGGCCCAAAATGCTAGCCAAAATCAACAAGTGGCCGCGACAACACCGCCTCAAAACACCATCACGCCAAGCAAGTCACAGCATGGCACAACAGAACCCCCTGCCCAAAATAAAAGCATCACTAGATATCAGCCTGTTATTAAAGATGATAATATAGCTGAAAGAGTCGCGCAAGGACAAGAGCCTTTTCCTCGTAATGACTTTAAGGACATAGAAACGGCAGAAGAACATAGTGTTGCCCAACTTGAAAGTGAAGCTAGCTCCAGTGCTCTCCTCGATGCGGACACAACAACAGATACAACAACGGATACAACAACGGATACAAGCACAAGTGCACCGGCTTTCCCAGATTCTGGAGCCAATGTAGAGACTGAAGGTCCTGACTTTATAGAAAGAGTTGATACAGAAGAAGACTCTTTAGCGCCTTCAACACGGTCAACAACACCCAACACTGTTGCAGTTGACGAGCAAGCTTCCACCACAGAAATGTCTCAAGCTACACAACCTATGCTTGATACAAAGCCTAAGGATACAGGTGCGGTATCTACCGAGCCCATACAAAAAGATATAGTTGAGAATACGGCGACTACTCCTAATGCAGCAACACGTGTCCATGAGAAGTCGACTTCAACAAATCAACAGATTTTTGACTATACATATCAACTTGCAACATTTAAAAATCCTGAAAGTGCACACGCTATTACAGCTGAGCTTGTAGCAGATGGCCTTAATGCAACTGTACTTACAGAAGAACGTAATGGAATACTATTCCACTATATTCTTGTATATCATCAAGGTTCAGAAGAATCAAAAAAAGCACTAGAAAAACAACTTGCACAGCACAATTTTACGGACTTTATTGTGCGTAGTAAGGTTGCGCAATAAGGCTTGTAACTCCAAAATTCCCCAAAGTGACATAGAAAATGACACAAATACCGTTTTTTCTACGCCCCATTACAATGCTTGGCACATGGTTCCTACGCTTGCTTAGTGAACTTGGCGCCATGGCACTTTTTTTATGCGAAGCCATTCGTTATATCTTTTCTCCAACAAAACAAATACCCAAAATTATTAATCAAATATACGTCATTGGCGCAAAATCATTTTTTGTCATCGCACTCATTGCTATCTTTACAGGTATGGTTCTTGGCCTCCAAGGCTACTACACCTTAGTCAAGTTTGGCTCTGAAGGTCTTCTTGGCGCGGCTGTATCCTTGACACTTATCCGCGAATTGGGCCCAGTGCTCACAGCTATCATGGTCACAGGCCGTGCAGGCTCATCCATGGCCGCTGAAATTGGCGTCATGCGCATTACTGACCAAGTTGATGCTCTGGAAGTCATGGACATCAATCCTATGGCCTATCTTGTGGCACCGCGCCTCGCCGCATCGCTCATTTGCTTTCCGCTTTTGACTGCGATTTTCGACGTCATCGGCATTTTAGGCGGCTATCTCACAGGCGTTATCATGCTTGGCATCAACGAAGGCACATATTTTTACCGCATATATAGCAATGTGGTTATGTCCGATATCAACGAAGGCTTTATTAAATCCCTTGTATTTGGCATGATTGTGGCCACAGTAAGTTGCTATCAAGGCTATTTTACACATATGCGGCGTGACGGTATGGGGCCTGAAGGGGTCAGCAATGCCACGACCTCAGCTGTTGTGCTGTCATGCGTCCTTATCTTGGTGGCTGACTATATCATCACCTCGTTCATGTTGTAGGATGTACCATGACACAAGATATCCATGCAAAAGAAAATACCATTGATACTATGGGCAGCATTACTGATAACGGCATTGAATTACGCAATTTACGGATTGGTTATGGCGATACTGTGGTACTCGACAATATCAATGCATCCTTTCCCAAGGGTAAAATTTCGTGCATTCTGGGCGGTTCTGGTTGTGGTAAATCCACGTTATTACGCCATATTTTAGGTTTACGAAAACCTATTTCTGGACAAATCCGCATCAAAGGGCACGATCTCTTTGGCCTACCACATAAAGAATTCCGTAAAGTTCGTCGTCAAATGGGCGTTCTCTTTCAAGACGGAGCTTTGCTTGGTGCGCTCAACCTTGGTGACAATGTGGCCTTGCCGCTACGCGAGCACACAAAGCTTGCACCGTCAGTCATCGCTGAGCTTGTACACCATAATTTAAGCCTTGTTGGCCTCGAAAAGTTTGCCCACTATTACCCAAGCGAACTTTCTGGCGGCATGCGAAAACGTGCTGGCCTTGCCCGAGCTTTGGTGATGCAGCCTTCCATTTTGCTCTGCGACGAACCAACGTCTGGCCTTGATCCCATCAATGCAGCACAAATGGACAAATTACTCGTAGACCTTAAGGCGCAATTCCCAGACATGAGTATTATTGTGGTAAGCCACGATTTACAAAGTCTTTTTTGCATCGCGGAGCATGTCGTGGTTTTGCATGATGGGGGCCTTGCTTTTGAAGGTAATCTTGAGGCCTTGCAAGCTTCTGATGATGCGTATTTGCGCCAATTTCTTGATCGCACAGCTGGAGATACTCAGGTACATCCAGCATCCTTATCTACTGAAATTCAAGAACAATTAGACGCGTATATCTTGCGCTAAGTTCGTATACTAAGGAATATTTGTATGAAAAAATACTCACGCGAAACCATTGTTGGCATCTTTGTTTTGATTGGCATTCTCTGTGTCAGCTATCTCACCATCAAGCTTGGACGCATGGAAGTTCTGAACGACAACGGCTATACCATTGAAGCACGCTTTGCTTCGGTATCTGGCTTGCGTTCTGGAGCAGAAATCCAAATTGCTGGTGTTTCTGTGGGCCGTGTATCCAATATCAGCCTTGAACCTGAAAGCCAGATGGCACTGGTCACCATGGTGATTAACAAAGAGGTTCAGCTGAGCGACGACGTCATTGCTTCTGTCAAAACCAGCGGCCTCATCGGCGACAAATACATTCAGCTATCCCCAGGTGGCTCCTTTGATGTGCTTGAAGATGGTGATGAAGTTTCAGAAACAGAGTCGGCTGTGGACATTGAAGAACTCATTAGTAAATATGTTTTTGGAGGCGTATAATGTTGATACTAAACAAAATTTTGCGAAATATGAAGTCTTCCACCCTTAGCCTTTGCCTGCTCATGGCCATAAGCCTTGGCCTTTGCTTCTTGGCTCCAACACAATCTATGGCTGCGGACTCCCCTGCTCAGACACAGCTCAGCACCACCATCGACTCAGTGCTTGATATCCTTAAGCATCCTGAATATGCAGATCCAAGCTTGCGCCCAGCTCTGCGTGCTGAAATTGAAGAGCAAATCCGCAAAATATTTGATGATATGGGCTTTGCCATGCGCACAGTTGGCCCAAAATGGCGCGATTTTAGCGATGCACAACGTAAAACTTTTGCAGATGCCTTTTCTGGCCTTTTGCGTGCTACATATTTGAATAGTCTCGATGGCTATAGTGGCGAAACCATTGAATATACTGGTGAGCGTTACAATAAAAAACAAGATAAAGTTGAAATCCAAACCGTACTAAGGCTGAAAGATAAAGTTCCTGTGCCGATTTTCTATCGCATGTCCGATGAAAATGGCCAGTGGCTCGTCTATGATGTTGTGGTGGAAGGCATCAGCCTTGTGAAAAATTACCGCTCGCAATTTGCAGAACTCTTACAGAGTGGTAGCCCAGAAGAACTCATCGCCCAAATCAATCAAAAGACTGAAGATCTTCAAAAGAAAGCAGCTGAGGCACAATAAATGTCACAACGCATTGTTTATACATGTCTTTTGTGCTTAAGTCTTTGCCTTGGTGCTGGTTGTGCAACGACACAGCAAAACGTTGCGGAGAATACTTCCATTGCTAATCAGAACGGTGATGCAAGCGCTCCTGCTGACAATGATGGCACAGCCTATGCCGAGTTTGATGATGATTTTGACGATGATTTTTCAGACGAATTTGAGGACTACAGCTACGACGAGAGCATGCATATATCCGATCCTTTAGAAGGATGGAACCGCATGTGGTTTGGATTTAATGACTTCTTTTTAGTCAATGTAGCCAAGCCTGTATACGATGCCTACGACTATGTGACCCCCGACGAAGTTCAAGAAGGAGCAACCAACTTCTTTCATAATTTGCTCTTCCCTGTCCGCTTCGTCAACGCGCTTTTGCAAGGTGAACCTCTCATGGCTGGCGTTGAGTTTAGCCGCTTTGTAGTGAACTCAACTCTCGGTGTGGGCGGCCTTTTTGACGTCACCAAGGATAAAAAGCCCGTCGTCGAACCAGACATTGATGGTTTTGGTCAAACTCTGGGACGTTGGGGCGTTGGTGAAGGTTGGTACATTGTATGGCCTTTTGTTGGTCCTAGCTCCATGCGCGATTCCGCAGGTTGGTGTGGCGACTATTTCCTTGACCCGAAATGGGTGCTCTTCGATACTACTGAATCCATTGCACTTTCTGGCTATCGTATTCTCAATGACTATGGTTCCGCCATTGAGGCATATGAAAAGTTCAAAGCATCTTCTGTAGAGCCCTATATTGCTGTGCGCAATGCCTACATTCAAATGCGCCGCGACAACATCAAACGCTCACAAGACAGGTAGACGCTGCCCCATGTTCATCACACTTTCGTTTATTTTTGCTGGCATCCCCATTGGCCTTCTTTTGCGTAATCGCGTCTCTTTTGTTAATATTGTCGGCGTGTTGACCACGTGGTCGGTCTATATGCTTCTCTTTGTTCTCGGTCTTTCACTGGGTGGCAATGATGAAGTTTTTGCACGGGTTCCAGCACTTGGCTTGCGATCGCTCATCGTCACTATTTTCGCAATTCTAGGCAGTATGATTTGCACCTATTTTGTAGGTCGCTTTTTATTGCAACACATCGTTTATGCAGACGATAGCTCTGATGAACAGCAGCATAGCACCTCTAAAGAATCGCCCATAAAGGGTAGCTGCATTATTTTAGGCTGGTTTATCAGCGGCGTTCTTTGTGGTCGTCTTGGCTTAATCCCAACAGGCTTCAACATCGATGACCTCACCACATGGGCGCTGTATGTGCTGCTTTTCCTCGTTGGCATCAGCATGGGCTTTGATACACAATCTTGGCGTATCATCCGCCAGCTCCACTTCCGTGTGGTCATGGTTCCGGTTGCAACTATCGTAGGTACCTTCCTAGGTTCTCTTGCTGCATGGCTGGTTCTGCCTGAGCTGACCATGCGCGAAACCCTCGCCATTGGCTCTGGCTTTGGCTACTACAGCCTCTCAAGCATTATGATTACAAATTTAGGCAATGCTGAACTTGGTTCTATGGCTCTTATGTCCAATATCAGCCGCGAAATCATCACCATCACCATGGCCCCACTTTTAGTCAAAGGTTTTGGTCGCTTAGCTCCTGTTTCTTCCGCTGGTGCAGCGTCCATGGATACCTGTCTACCTGTTATTGCACGCTTTTCAGGTGAACGCTGTGGCATTATTTCTATTTTCCACGGCATGGTTCTTACATTTTTGGTACCATTTTTTGTAACAGCCATACTAACATGGTGACAAGTGTAGGGCTTAATGGTACTACTCCTTTGTAGCAACAGTGACTACTCACAGTAACAGTTGCTACAGCGTCTCATGCGAACTTTGGCCAAAATTGTAAAAAACTTGCAAGTTATCGCCTAAATCCGCTTGACAAAACGCCATGTTTATAACCATATATGTTTAAACAAATTTTGAGAGGAGTTCTCCAATGCTGCGTAAAGTTTTGCTTACCTGTGCTGCTGTTCTCATGACCGCAAATGTGGCCATGGCTGAAGAAAAAACCATTGTTTTTGCTCACGATGCAACGTGGCCACCAATGGAATTTGTGGACATTAACAAAAATGTTGTTGGCCTTGCTGTTGACTACACCGACGCCATTGCTAAAGAAGCTGGCTTCACCGTTGTTCACCGCAACGTAGCTTGGGACGGCATCTTTGCTGGTCTTGCTGCTGGCAAGTACGACGCCATTGCTTCCTCTGTTACCATCACTGAAGAACGCAGAAAGGCTATGGACTTCACCGAGCCTTACTTTGAAGTAAAGCAAGCTGTTGTTGTTCCTAAGGATTGCGACGCAACGTCTCTTGAAGACTTGAAGGGCAAAACCCTTGGCGCACAAATCGGTACCACTGGTCTCTTCGCTATCAAAGCTGTTGACGGCGTAAATCCTAAGCCTTACGACGAAATCGGTCTTGCTATGGAAGACCTTTACAATGGTCGTATTGACGGTGCTGTTTGCGACGACCCAGTTGCTGCTAACTACGCTTTGCAACAAGAACAATATGCTGAAAAGCTGAAGATTGCTTTCATCGTTGCTTCCCCAACGCCTGAATACTACGGCATCGCAGTCAAGAAGGGCAACCAAGAATTGCTTGACCTCTTGAACAAGGGTATCGCCGACGTTAAAGCTAAGGGTATCGACAAAGAAATCCACGCTAAGTGGGTCGGTGGTAGCAAATAATAGCCCCGACTTTTTTGAGGGAGCCATGCCTTTATGGTGTGGCTCCTTTTCGCTTTATGGATGTTGTTTAGTCCGTCCATAAATGCCTTATTTTTAAGACTTTAACCAAAAGAATCACCATGTCCGAACACCACAATGTGCGCATAGAAATTTCCGATGGTGCTTCCATCCCTGACCACAAAGAACGACGCCTACTCACCGCTTGGTCCATCTCCTTTGTATCGGCACTAAGCCTTATCGCGTACCTTTGCATCTCCCAACCAGATCCTTACTGGCGCCTACTGTCCTTCTTGCCAGACGGTATCCTCATCACCTTTCAGGTGACCTTTTTCTCCATCTTACTCTCCATCCCCATTGGCCTCTTGACTGGTCTTGGCCGCCTTTCGCGCAATCGTTTAGTCAACTTGATTGCCTCGACCTATGTTGAAGTCATTCGTGGTATCCCGCTGCTCGTACAGCTCTTCTATATTTACTATGCCTTGGGTCGCTTCCTCAATGTACCAGACCTTCTCGCAGCCATCATTGCACTGAGCGTATGCTACGGTGCGTACATGGGCGAAGTTTTCCGCGCTGGTATTGAGGCAATTTCCAAAGGTCAAAGTGAAGCAGCACGATCCCTTGGCTTTAACCGCTTCCAAACCATGATGCTCGTCATCTTGCCACAGGCTTGGCGGACCATTTTGCCACCGGTTGGTAATGAATTTATCGCTATGCTCAAGGATACCTCCTTGGTTTCCATCATCGCCGTAGCCGATATTTTGCGCCGTGGTCGTGAATTTGCTTCTGAAACATTCTTGTATTTTGAAGCCTACACCATGGTTGCCCTCATCTACTTGGTAATCACGCTCATTTTGTCCAAGGGCGTAAGCCACATGGAAGCAAGGTTGAACTACTATGACCGCAAGTAATCAAGCCCCAATCATAAGCATCAATAATGTTTGGAAATTCTACGGCCAATTGACTGCTCTAAGTGATGTTAGCCTGTCTATCACCCCTGGTGAAAAGGTCGTTATCATTGGTCCAAGTGGCTCGGGTAAATCCACACTTTTGCGTTCCATCAATCGTCTTGAGACCATTGATAAGGGTGAAATCATTGTTGATGGCTTAGATGTTAATGACAAGCAAAATAATATCAACTTGATTCGTCAAGAGCTTGGTATGGTTTTCCAGAGCTTCAACCTCTTCCCACATAAAACCGTACTCCAGAACTTGACCATGGCTCCTACTCGTTTGCGCAAGGTCCCTAAACATGATGCAGAAACACATGCACTGACCTTGCTCAATAAAGTTGGTATTAGCGATAAAGCCCATGTCTACCCTGCCATGCTCTCTGGTGGTCAACAACAGCGTGTGGCCATTGCACGGGCCCTTGCCATGCAACCCAAAATCATGCTTTTTGACGAACCAACATCAGCATTAGACCCTGAAATGATTGGCGAAGTTCTTGATGTTATGGTAACTTTGGCTAAAGAAGGCATGACCATGGTATGCGTTACCCACGAAATGGGCTTTGCCCGCGAAGTAGCAGACCGCATCATCTTCATGGACCAAGGCAAAATCATTGAACAAGGAACGCCAGAGCATTTCTTCACCAATGCACAGCACCCACGCTTACAAAAATTCTTGCAACAGATTTTGTAGGCCGCATAATAGCAGCAAAAAGGCCAAGTACTTGATGAAAGTGCTTGGCTTTTTTTATTAGCTTTTTATTGTTGCAGCTTGATGCAGTAAAAAATCAACTTCTTGTGGATATACATTACAATGCTGACGTATAGCATCACAATATTCACAATACATTATATAGCCAGCATAAGATAGTTTCGATGAGATACGTATTTTTTCTTTTAATGGATGATTAATACCCACAATATACTGTGCATATTCTTCTGGATGTACTCCTGAAAAAAGTGATGACAATCCATGCACTAATGATTTTGACCATGGATAACATATTTTTTTACTTTTACTCTGTATATCATAAAGGTATAAAAGTATGGAAAAAAGAAGTTCAATCCCTTGAATATTCATATATTTTGTATATATGGAAAAAACCTCATCTAGTGGAAGTCCATGCAAAGCATTCCATAGTTCATGAACAGCAAAAATATAGTGTGGACCGTTTTTTTCAATAGATGAAATCAGACTAGTGTACTCTTCTCTAAAACGACTACACGTAATCGTGCGAGGAACACCGGGCTTATCAAAACATTCAGCGTTCCATACTGCGCAAAAATGTATAAGCTCATCACGTGTAAACGTCCCTTTACTATCCTGCAAGAGTGCTATAGCGTCTCGCTCTGCTTGTAAGCGAACATTCAATGCATCAACAGTACAATGCTCTCCAATCCATAAATTCAATATATCATCGTGTATTTCAAGTTCTAACATAGTATCACCTTTCAGGTTAGTTCTTTTCCAGATGGCAGCTCGTACTATAGGCGCAGAAATCCATGATTTCGAACGTATAGCCAGTGAATGCGTCAAAATTACGGGAAAAAACTCTAAAATGCACTAAAATTTTAGTCTTAATTAGGAATATTTCCTATTTTCAAGTAAAACATTTTGTGCTATATTCCTTTTTAACAAAAGAAATCAACTCAGAGGAGTTTAAAAAAATGACTGAACGCACTGGTATCATTACTTTTCTTGGCGGTCCTTTGACCCTCGCTGGCAATCCAGTTTCTGTGGGCGACAAGGCCCCTGACTTCACTGTTGCCGCTAATGATATGTCACCACGCACCCTTGCAAGCTATGCAGGCAAAACTCTCATCATTGCAACGGTTCCTTCAGTAGACACCCCTGTTTGTGACATGGAAGTACGCCGTTTCAACCAAGAGGCTGAAAAACTTGGCGAAAATATCCAAATTTTGACCATCAGCTGTGACTTGCCCTTTGCCCAAGCCCGTTGGTGCGGTGCCGCTGGTGTTGCACAAGTAGAAACCTTGTCTGACCATATGGCTCTTTCTTTTGGCCATGCTTATGGTGTCGCCATTAAAGAGCTTCGCCTCTTGAGCCGCGCTATTTTCGTCATCAATGCTGATGGCGTAGTAACGCATGCTGAAATTGTTCCAGAAGTGACCCATGAACCTGATTACGCAGCAGCCTTAGCAGCAGCTCAAGCCGCTATCTAAGCTCTGCTTTTTGCTCAATCCATGAGGATAAAGCCCGCTTTCAATAAAGTGGGCTTTTTTCATTTCCAAGACCATCAGCAGCGTGATTTACAGCATAAAATTGACGAATAATAAGCTTGTCATAGCACAAAAGCCTGTGTATTTTATGTACAAATTGGTGCACGTCGCTATACGCACACAAAAGCAAGGAGTATACCATGGACACAAACGAGCTCAAAACCTATATTATTGAGACCATTTTACAACGCCTTGATGAAAATTCCACAAGCCGCCAAGAAGCGCTGCAAGAATTTATGGGCGTCTCCATGCCTTCTGTTGGCGATGGCAGTGCGAGCTCCGTTTCGCGTCTTATTCCAGAGTTACCGCGCTCTATTTATGAAAAATGGGCTGGCCTTTTTGCTGATCGACTTTTAGAGACCGTGCCACGCGATCAAGTGGAAGAGTTGTGTTCGGGTACAGACGATAATACAGCATCGCTTTCCTTGGTATATCTGATGTTTATGGAATCAGAGCGCATGGAAAAACAAATTGCTGCCGACCTGCACGCCCTTGGTGTTGAAATGAGTGCCATGGATGATGCTGGTAATGCCCTTGGTTGCTACTTCCGTGCACGCTTGGCCGCTCAAAAAAGTCCCATGCAATAACAGTCCGCTATCATAAGACATTTCATTTTTTAAATTCTAACCACCTATAATACAAGACTATTTGCTTACTGCAAATATTTTTGGAGCATTCATGACAGCAACTCTGCCGCACATGCCCTACAGCTATGCGCATGCAAATACCCAAGCTACCACAGGTTATTTTTCGTGCCTACCTCCTGCTAACTTGAATACGGAAGGCTGCCTCGCATGGCTATGTGACCATGCCAATGACAGCTTCATGCACCGCCATCTTTTACGTAAATTCGCCCAAGACAGCATTGAGCAAAACATTAACTATATCAAAAAGTTACAAGAACATAGCCCTCAGACACGCGCTGTTTTCGCTGCTATTGTATACGAAATCACAATCCTTGACCCAAAACGCCTTTCGTTGCGTGAACATATTGAGACCCTGTGCCCTGACTGCCAAGGTGATATGGGCGACTATCTTTGTGCGTTCACGCCTCTTCCCTATATCGCGTGGTCCAAGCAGGAAGATTGCGAACTGCATCAAGCTTGGATTGACATTTTTTCTAATAATATCCAAAAGCATCACCTTTTGCCGCACCCTGAAGATGATGATTTGCCTCTATTGTATAGTGCTCATTCTGAGGATAACAGCGACGCAGAACTCGAAAATCCTAATAAATCAAAAAGTTTAGCAGAAATTCATGCAGAAATGTTGGCCTTAGCCGCAGCGCAACCACAAGACTTTCCTGCTTGGCAACGGCCACCAGCTCAAGAAACAGCGGATCGCGCTTTAGCTGTTTTGCAAGCTAATAATATTATCGCTGATATCGAAATGCGCCACGAGGCATCTTTAAGCCCCATCGCTCTCTTGCGTCGATGGAACCTTTCTATTGATGTCGATCATGATGGCGCTAGCCACAGCCTACAAGGCGAGGCTAACACGTATGGGCGCGGTCTTTCTGTGGCAGACGCGCGCGCATCATACCTTATGGAAATGGTTGAACGCGCGAGTTCATACGCCAATATTGGCCCTCATGGTCTACTTAATCTTGCAGCCTGTGATGCGTTTCATCAAGCCCATGACTTGCGGCCTATCTTTGCTGACGGCTCAAGAACATATGAGCAGTCCCTCGATATACAGCTTAGGGCCCAGCTGGAAACACGCCAAGAGCCACTCATCCATGGACGCTATTCTGAACTCGTAGAGCAAGGACATAAGGTTCTTAATCCATTGGATATTCCGTCGGAAGCTCCCTATGCAGATCAGCCGCTTTATTGGGTCACTGGCTATAGCCCATGCCATGATGCTGAGTCTCCAACCATGACAAGCTATGAACCTGTGCTTGTGCCTGTGCAACTTATCTATCTTTTCAATAACTTAGATGAGATTGATTTATCCATGGCCCCAAGCTCCACAGGCTTAGCTTCTGGCAACACCTTTGCTGAGGCGAAATTATCTGCACTCACAGAAATTATTGAACGTGATGCTGAGGCCACAAGCCCTTACAGCCGCCAACACTGTTTCCGCGCTGAAAGTCATGACCCTCGGCTTATGGCTTTGCTCAATGACTATGCAGCTCGCGGTATGCACCTGCATTTTCAGGACATGACATCGTTTACCGGTGTGCCATGCTATACGGCCTTTGTCATGGGAACCCGTGGCGTCTTGGCACGTGGCACTGGGGCTGGTCTTGATGCTAAACGCGCTGCCCTTTCAGCCATGACGGAAACACCATATCCATATCCACATGGTGGTCCTTCGGCTCCTGCCTTGCGTGGATTGGAAAGTAAAAAACTTGAAGAATTACCATCCTTTACCCTTAGTTCGCCTGAGCAAAATGTCATGATGCTTGAACGAGTCTTGATAGCAAAAGGCTTACGTCCCATATACTTTAATCTCACACAAAGCCGCTTTGGCCTGCCTGTAGTCAAAGCCATTGTGCCATATATGGAACCAACGGCTGAATTTGACCAGTTTAGCCGCGTCAGCAAAAAACTTTTTGCTAACTATCTTAAAATATTCGCATAAAAAACACATCCATGTAAAAAGGGCCTTTACGGCCCTTTTTGCTTGCACAGAGCAAGTCTTGTAATCAACATTCCCTAGCGAGAAAAATGTCCCAAGCTTTCGAGAATATTGACCTTTATTTCCTCAAGACTAGTCCCATCAGGCAAAATCATATGGGACATGCCAAGGCTCATATCTTCAAAATGCATGGCTTCACGGCAAAAAGTCTCACCTTCGTCACCAGAAAGCCCTAATGCCACAGCGATACGCACAGGGTTCACCATATTGAAGAAAACTCTGCCATCCTGAGACAATGCAGCAAGCACACCATCCTGACGCGCCACCATAGGCTTTGGAATAATAATAGCATGGTCAAGCGCGCACGCAGCTTCAAGACATTCTGAGCTGGCATCATCCAAAGAATGTACTGTCATACCAAGATCTTGCGCAACCATATTCGCTACTGCGGTAATCTCATCAGCAGCAATGCTCAATAAAACAAGACGCTTCACAGAAATGGGCTTTATGATGTCATTGCGTCCATAAACCATGGTTGCGTCCGCGTCCTCAACCTTCACTGCTTCTTGTATAAAGTGCTCAGTTCCGTACGGCATATATCCCCCTAAAATCTTTCTATATCAACAGGTTACTTATCCCACTTGGCATAAATTGCCAAAGCCTATAAATCAAGTTCATCAACAAGTTGTCCATGCATTTCTATACAACAGTATGCTCGCTGTCCAATGTTTAGATTGCCTCAATATGCGCACTTTACAGTATCAGTGGCCTTATCGTATGCTCTTCCTATGAAAAAAATCCTCCAGTATAAAGCACGTTTTGCCAAGCTTGCTCTTGTATATAGCTGCACTACCTTCAAGCAAAAATCCTTTGTTTTTACACTGTTATGCCTATCCCTTTATACAACACTATGCTTCGTGACAGCCTGTGCGCCACACCAAGCGCCTCAACACGAAACTCACCACTATACTACTTTTTCGCAACGTAGCGACACAGACGCCACAAGTCTGTTACGCGCTGATCCGGGCTATATCCAGTGGCTTGTCCAGCAATCACTACTGTACAACGCAAAAGAATATATCCAGCTTGTATCGGGTACAAATCTCACATGGCAGAACAATGGATATGAGCGCAACCATATGTCGTTATTGGAAAAATCATCCATGTGGATAGATATCCACGCGCGCAAAATCATGAACACCGAGGCCAAGTCTTCGGCTCTGGCCATGCTCTCATCGCCCACAATCATAGCGGCATTGCAAAAAAAAGGAATTTCACTCTATCTTTCTGATATAGTAGAGTCAGACTCTTTGTGGTCCTATAATACTGTGGACCAAAAGCGTAGTGCCACCCTGCCAACAAACGCACCGAGTACACCCATATCCTATGCGCTTGCCCACACTGTTGGTGCTGAACAAGAGCTCATGGCCCTACAAACACGTTTGCGCCAAGTAGCACCTCACGAACCAAGCACACGCCATAGCCTGCAATTGCTTGGCACAGACATCATCCCAGCAAGTACAGGTCTTGGTCCTGATTTTTTCTTAGCAGCTCGGGGACATAAGGAGTATATTGGGGCCTACGCCATGATCGAGATAGCACCCAGTGATTGGCACCTTTTACCTCAAATCCAAGAAGATTGGCAGTGCGAAGCTCTCACCGTGGCACAAGAAAAACTCCTCGTGCAAAAGGGCGTTATTCCACTGGCCTTAGAACGCGATAGACTGGGGCAAAAAGACACGCAACCAAGCACGGCAAGCCCTCAACAACATTCACAAAATTGGGCAGCCACAGGAACCATTCGAGGCGTTGATGGCAATCTTCGCCGCTGGATATATGCTTATGCCCAAAGCCCAAGCCAAGCTATTCTACACTGGAACGACCCATCAGGGCTAGCAAAACGCATCTTCTCAGCAAGTATTATTAAGAATACTGGCACCTTAGCTATTCCTCTAGTTGGATTATCCTTGCAAGACCTCTACGGTTTTACGCCAAGTTTAAGAGAAGTTGCCACGAGCTCAACCGTCACAAACGCTATCAAAACCGAGTGTACAAAGGATATCTCTCCAGAACCCATGTTCACGGTGGCCACAGCCTTAGCCCATGAAATCAGAGCCTATGGTGGCTGGTCGTGGTTACGCCAAGCACTGCCAAATCCTGTGGTCCACAAGCTGATGGACGTAAATTCTGGACCAGACTTTTTCACGAGTAAGGTGGGTGAGCTGGCATGGCACGCTGTTCAAACAGGACAAGCAAGCCCTCTTCACACGTATTTTGATACACTCCTAGGTTACGATTTGGATTGTACTCGGCTTGTGCATATGATGCCAAACACCGCACGAAAGGCACTGCAAGATACTGATATAGTAGATAATATGTCAGCACAAGATGACATGCTCATAAGGAATTTTGTTGCAACACAATCGGGCCTCATCATGGTTCCTGATGAAAGCCTTATGGGCATGGGGGCGGCTTCTCATGCGTGTAATCAGAACCTTACACATGGCAATATCAGCGCAACAAGCTTGCAAAAAAGTATTCTTGCCATGCCTGATACAAGTTGGCGCCAACAGCATCGCATTGCTACAGCCAAACTCATAGCGCGATTACCATCAAGTGATAATACCCTCATGTTGCTGAGTGAAATACCGCAAGATAATGAGCATGGTATGCCTACTGCTACAAGCTCATCTAGAACTGCATCTGTCGTTAAAAAATCCTATTTTTTGACCATAACAAACTTTAGCAAACATGATATTCAAGAGACAATTGAGGCAAACACACTATTTCCTCAACATATATCAGAAATAATCGAATTATCTTTTGATAAATACAGCATTCCAACCATGCAATCTATGCTGAGAGAAGGCGATAGAGACAATATTCTCTTTGAAATACCTGCAAAAAAATGCAGAATATTTATCATAACAATGTAAATAACATCTTAAATGACATCAGCAGCAATGCCCACGACAGATATATCGTGGGCATTGCCTATAGTTACTTTGTATTTAAGATAAAACTAGCTTGCCTCATCTAAGATACGTAATCGTTGCCACTTGCCTTGGCCATAGCGGATATAAAAACAAACAGCCAATGAAAAGCCATAAAAAGTTAATAATGTCCACAAGATATACAAATTCCAAAAGCCTAACAATTTAAGCGCATACGCTGGAACAATTAAGGCAAAGAGGCCCGTACCTGCAAAGTTCCACATAACAAAATTTGTATCACCTGCACCCTTTAAGGCCCCTGCATAGACCACAGTGAAGCTGTCAAAGAGGCAGTACACAGTCACAAACAGTAAAAGTGTACAGGCCAATTCGTGCACAGGCGCATATGCTGCAGCACCCATACCTTCGGGCACAAAAACATCAACAAACATCTGTGGCACTGTAAGAAACAGTATGCCCACCGTAATCATCCACAGCATAGTTACATGCAAAGTACGACGCGTAGCCCGCACTGCACGCTTGGGATTACCTGCGCCCATGGCATTGCCCACAAGGCTCGACACAGCAACATTAAAGCCGAGCGTTGGCATAAAGGCAATACTATGAATGGAAAACGCAATATTTGTGGCACTTAAAGGCAATTCACCCATACCGCCCACCACAAAAGCAAACCATGTGAAGACGAAAAGCTCTGCAAAAAGATTAAAACCACTCGGTGCTCCGTAGCGCAATAAAAGCCGCATGGTCTTCCAATTATATTGCCAATGCGAGCGAATGTTATACAGGATTTCATTGTGCTTAGTGAAAATCGCAAGTGATAAGATAAGCACGGTCAAAGCTGAACCACACACTGTGGCTATGGCTGCGCCAGAAATACCCAGCTCTGGAAAGCCCCAAGCACCATAAATAAGCACATAGTCTAAAGGCACATTGATGACCATGGCCATAAAATTAGCAATCATAACAGGCCGCGTATGACCAAGGCCCGAGAAAAAGCTGCTCATAGCACTGCCCAAAACAGGGAAAACAGCACCATAACATAAAATGCTAAAATAGCTCCGCTCAAGCTCTTGCAACTTAGGACCATGTCCACTGAAAGCGAAAATAGGCTCAGCAAACATGCTCAAAGCCATAATACACAGTCCCAAAAGCACACTCAGCCACAAAGATTGCCACAAAACATTACCCACTCGCTTGGGATGTCCTGCTCCAAGATTTTGCGCAATGAGTACATTGGCATAGCCCACAAGCCCAGTGCTCGTTAAAACAAACAGCACCACGACAAGGCCTGCTGGCAAGGCTGCGGCAATAGCATCTAAAGAATAACGACTTAAAAATAATCTATCGGTAAATTGCATGACGGTGGTAGACGCCATGCTCATTACTAAAGGTAAACCAATCTGCAAAACCTCGCCATAGCCAGCTGGTTCTTGCCAGCGGCGACGCATGGTTTCAATACAAGCTTGAAACATATTCACATCCTTAATCTAAGCCAAAAAGTCCTGCGCTTTTGTATTGGTATACAAACGACTTGGCAAATAAGCGTGTAGTTCGCTCGGCACCTTGCGTCAAGCATTGGTATAAAAAAAGGGGTTTTTTCATGTAAACGGCACAAAGCATGATTTTTACAAGTTGAGCTAGGTCTTATTATCTTCCCTTTATGCCCTTTTATCATTATACTAGCCGCATGCCACACATTCACTTTACTTCTAGACAAATTCGCGCAATTCTATGTTTTGCGCCTACTCTCATTGCCCTTACCATCACAGCCATCTATATTGGTACTGGCCAAGAGCTACGCATTTTTTACGATGCATACCGCTTAGAGCATCCGACCTTAACCTTATTCATGACGGTCGTGACGCATATAGGCAATCCCTTGCTCTACCTTGTATACGCTTATATATTATGGAAAGCTTGGAAAGCTGGAAATATAGAGCAGTGGCAATGTGTAAAGCGCAGAATGTACGCATATATATTGATACAAATTCTGGTCTCATTTGCCTTAACTCGTGTCCTTAAAATCAGCTTTGGCATGCCGCGACCTGATATTGCAGGTCCCATGACACCATTTACTTTGGATCACGGGCACCATTCTTTTCCATCAGGCCACACAACAGAAATTGTGGGCTCAGCCATGCCGCTTGCTTGGTGGGCGAAATCATTTTTGCCCTCCTTGGGCATTGGCCTTTATATCGGACTTGTGGCATACTCACGCATCTATTTGAGTATGCATCATATCATAGACATTGTGGCAGGGCTTCTACTGGGTAGCTTTGCCGCATGGAGTATTCACCGCTTAGCCAACAGGAAAAAACCCATGAGCGAACAAGACAAAAACGCCACCAGCGACGCTGTTACCCATCAAGTAGACAGTGACCAAAGTGCGACAAAATCGAGCCGCCGTTTCAGCATGGGCCCTGTGGTCAAAGGCATTACTGTACCCACAGATGCAAGCACCGCTGAAAACACAGAGCTCAATACTCAAAGCACAGACAAGCAGACCGCCTCTGAACCCGTTCAGCCAGATGAAAAGATCGTCGCTGAATGTGCAAGCTTTGGCGTCTCATCTTCCCATATATCTGAAAGTATTGACGAATACGACAAAGATACCATCTCTATGCAGCCACAAACGGAACAAGATAGTAGCGCAAATACATCAGCTAGCGTGAACCACAGCGAGGCAGATGAACTCGCCAAAGCTCAGCCCGAAGTGCACAATAATGCTCAAAGCAACGCGAGTGCCGAACCTGCGCCATTTACTGACCCTTGGGCCAGTGACAGCATGGATGATTGGGCTCAAGCACAAGTTCAGGCTGGCTTGACTCCCGATGGCAAACCAGACGCTGATGGTTACCTTGAGACATGGTCTCACGGTGCGCACAATAAGGTATACAATTCAACGCCAGATATGGAAGCGTTCATGTATACCAAGGGCCAAGCACAACATTTTGGCGCTCCTGTAGCTGATGCAAACGGGGATATTCCCAATGCGGAGAATACCTTTGGGCAATCGGAACAATTGGGGCAAGAGCCAGATGCAGAGATGCCTACAGATGGCGCAGCTGCTAGCGGTGTAGCCACCACAAGCGCACGTAAATTTTCTGGCTTTAAAGGATTTAAGAAATCCTATGGCCCCAAAGCGACTGCAAACTCTGGCGCTCCTGCCGCTCCTCTTGAACCAAGTCTTGCCACCAAAGCCTTTGACTTCTGCGCGCAATGGCCCATTATCGTGCTGTCCTGCTTGCTGATTATGCAGGTCATAGGTGGCATTGTAGACAGCCGCGCCCTATGGTTTTCCGATGAAATCCGCCATGCCGCTGTATATGAAAACGTCGTAGGCGCAGCCATGGGCAGTGCTGACTGGCTCATTTTGCAGTTAAACGGCGTACCATATCCTGATAAACCAGCCATATATTTCTGGTTCCTTGCAGCACTAGACAGCCTACCCTTCGTGGACATGCCCATGCTCTTCATGCTTGGCACAGGCCTTTCTGCACTCTTCATGATGTGGGCAACCTATGCCCTTGCACGGGTCACGGGGAGCGATCGCAAAGTTGCTTTTGGCGCAGGTCTCGTGCTGTTAACGTCCTTTTATTTCTTGGGCGTTAGTCATTATGGACGCATGGATTTACTCTTTGCTGCTGTTATCACGGCAAGCCAGATATGCATGTACCAAGGTTGGCGCCAAGATAAAGCCACACTTTGGCGCATCATGGCCTTTGTTTTGGCCGCTGTGGCAACGCTTATCAAAGGGCCCATCGGCCTTGCTCTGCCTATACTCAGTGCCGTTGTCTTCATCATTTGGCAAGGAAAATGGCGTCGTCTCAACACACGCGATGGTGCCTTTGCCTTTGGCCTCATGCTGTGTATCCTGCTCTCGTGGGTGACCCTTATCTGGTACTTCAACGGCAACGATTATTTGCGCTCCATATTCAATAATCAAATTGTGCAGCGCGCCGTAGACACATGGCACCATAAGCAAGCTTGGTGGCATTATCTTGCAACTTTGCCTGCAGCGTGGATGCCTTGGACATTACTTATCTTTGTATTACCATGGTTTGCATGGCTGCGTAATCCGTTGTCACCTATTCTTGCGAGCCGTCACGGTGAAAATCTTGGCGCGGCCTATCTGTGGATTTGCTGTATCACCGGTGTGGCTTTCTTATCAGCTTTAAGCGGTAAAATCGTCATCTACCTTCTGCCGCTTTTCCCCATGCTGGCAATTTTAACAGCGCGCGGCATTATGAGGCTTTCCAATCTTGGAAGCAATGTCTTGTACGCCCTCTTTGCCATCCTTTTCATTCTTTTGGGCTGGGCTTTCACAGCTATGGCTGTCTTCCCTTATGCCAAACCGTTCATTGAAATCTATGACACTCAAAACCTACTCGCACAAATTCCTCTTGAGGTCATGATTTATATTGAAGCCCTTGAAGGTGCTGGCATCCTTGCCGCCATCTGTTTCTTGTCTGCTATCGCTCTCTTCGCGTGGGTTGATCGCCGCCAAGCTCGAGGTGCCTTGCTCGTGACCACCATTTTCATGACCATCCTTATTCAGCCATTGTCCGTATACACAGCGAAATCCCTTGATGCTATTATGAGCCCCAAGGACCAAGCTGAAGTCATGGCTGCTTATGTTGAAGATGGTTATGTCCCCATGACATACCGTGTTTTCCCAGGTACTTATACCTATTATTTGGGTGCTAACACTGTGGATGTCCAGCACAACAATTGGAAATCCCTTGAAGACACTATGCAGGGCAAGCCTAAAGTTGTACTCGCCATGCGCCTCAAAGACTGGGAAGAATGGCCAAACCGCCCTGCGGCTATGCATGAAGTGCACCGCCAGTGGATTGTCAACCGACCCTTTGTCGTGGTGGTCTTAGACACAAGCCCAGAACCCATTGTGGAAATTGAAGTACCAAAGCTTCAGCCTGAAATTGAAGCTGGCCTTGAAGATATTGTGCTTGAAGATATTGTGCCTGAAGAGGACATAGTCACACCCGAAACGAACCCTGAAATTGAAACGGGAGCTCCGGAAAGCAAGTCGGAGGCTACACCTGAAACAGAGCCAGAAACCGAACCTCAAGACGCAACTATTGTTCTGTAGCTTGTACAAAATAGCAAAGCGCCTTAAAAAAAGCACGTAGACTAAAAAATGAAGCCCTTCTTACCGCAAACTCAACTGCGATAAGAAGGGCTTTTTATATTGATGCTATGGTCTGTTGGCTATGCCCGTTTATGCCATGAACGGTGCAAGAACATTGAATAACCAGCCAACCAATGTGAATAAAACAAACATGAGTGCGGCAAAGATAAAGAGCAAACGTACTTGCATAACCTGTCGTAACATAAGAAGTTCTGGCAAACTAATGGCAATGGTGCTCATGCACAAGGCCAAGGTTGTCCCCATAGGTAAACCCTTCAAAAGCAGGCTTTCCATGACAGGCACAATACCAGTCGCACTGCCATAAAGCGGAATACCTGCAGCCACAGCAACAGGCACAGTCCACCACTGGCCAGCGTGCAGATTATCCGTAATCCATGTTTCAGGCACATAACCATGCAAGGCCGCACCAACGCCAACGCCTACAATGACCCAAACCCACACTTTGCGGAAAATCTTTAATGTTTCATCGAGACCGAAAAGGTGGCGATCCCACAGAGTCATGCTATGCTCATGGGGCTTGCCAGCAGTCAGCGATGAAACGGGGTTAAGGCCACGGCTATTCATGACCAAGCGCAAATGATTTTTCATTTCAGGCTGGAACCAGCGATCAGCTTGGATGGCTGACATGAAGTAACCACCCAAAACGCCAGCGGTAATGCCTACCACAACATACGCGATGGTAAATTTCCAACCAAGTAAACCACCGAGCAAAACCACAGCCACCTCATTGATAATAGGTGATGTGATGAGAAAAGACATGGTCACGCCAACGGGAATGCCTGCTGTGGTGAAACCGAGAAAAAGCGGAATGCTTGAACATGAACAAAATGGCGTGATAGATCCAAAAATAGCCGCCAAAATATGTCCCATAAGTTTGCCTCGCCCTTGCAAAAAGGTACGTACACGTTCCACATTAAGCGAAGCGCGTAAAACGGCAATCACATAAACCATGGCAATAAGCAGGAGCAAAATTTTTGCTACGTCATAGACAAAGAACTCTACAGCTGAGGCTAAAGCTGTGCCAGCTTCAAGACCAAATAACGTATAGGTTACCCAAACAGAGATAGGCACCACATGAGCAATGGCCATATACCATAGGCCCACCACGATGGCCCCCACAAGTGTATAGATGAAGCTTGGCCCTGCTGGCTTTACTGGCGAACCTTGCGGTGCAGTACTAGATGCCCCTTGTGACCCTTGGCTTTCTTGATTTTGCTGGCACGCACAGCTACCAAAAGGAGAACTTTGGGACTCAGAGGTTTGCTGACCAGAGTTTTGTGATTTAGCTGGTGTACACGAGCCCATGGGAATAGCAAAAGGATTGTGAATGGGACGCTGAGGTGGTGTGTTTTGCTGTGTATCGCCAACCTTGTCCGTGGGCTCAGTCGATATTTTTTTGTCGTTACTTTCCATTTTATTCTCCATTTTTCTTATGATATCAATGAATTATAGCTATAAACAGGGTTCATCACCAATAGCCACCTGCTGCAAACTAGAACCGGTACACCGTACAAAAGTTCCGAGGCACGACAAAGTAAGCGCATAGTAAATATGTGTGCCGCGTCGCTCGCTACTGATAACTCCAGCCTGTTGCAATGTACCAAGGTGACGCGAGACAGTAGATAAATCCTTCTTTGACACGGCCTGCACCACACTATGCAACTCACACACACAACGTGGCCCCTCAGCCAAAGCATGCACTAAAGCAAGACGCATGGGATGCCCAAGGGCTTTAAAAATGGCGGCCTCTCTTTCTAAAATTGATACACTAAACTCTTGTTTTAAAAGATTTTCATTACACGGCAAAGTGCTACGTGCACTATTTTCTTGTTCCATAGGCTTTTCCTCATACCTTCACAATCATTCTAGAAACAGGCAGCATGTGGCGTTCCCACAAAACCAAAAAAATCATGTATAGCTATTTGCACTTTTATGCAAATAAGCTAGACGTGGATAGCTCGTACTTTTTTCAGGGTCAAGAACTATTTGCACTTTTATGCAAATAGTCATGCATACGCAAGACCTAGGCCAGAATAATCACCGGACAAAAGCGCTAGCATGTGGCTTCCTGCCTCCTTACATGATATAGGAATAACAATAAATATACAGTTTCTGATTTTTATACACCATATACAACATCGCTGACAGGGTAGCATATGAACATAAAAAATGAAAAATCCCAACATTGGCACGCTGATACGCCATCACCCTGTTGTATGGAGATTTGGGACATGAACGTCCTCACAAAAAATGGTTTTGCGCTATGCGAACGTTGTCTTGAACAAGCTCGTCACCAAGGAAAAGAGCACCCTGCTGCAGTGCATGCTCTTCCCAGTCAAGCTACAGCACAAGAATGCCCCATACACACAGCAATTTTTTCTCCATCACGAGTCCGATATCCTTATATTTCAGCTGAACTTCAAAAAATCTGGAATACAGCACAATCACTGCATGCCAACCCAGTGGCCGCGTGGAAAAGCATTCAAGAGGATGAATATAAACGCGCACAATATATTGCAGGACGAGGACAAAAAAACTTTGTACGCATTTCATGGCCTGAGGCACTACACCTGTGCACCGCTGCACTACTGCACACAATCACTGTTCATGGCCCAGAATGTGTGCTTGGACATGCGCCGAATTCGAGGCAGTCTGTGATAAATCATGTAGCTGGCTCACGCTTTCTCCATCTTTTGGGCGCGACCTGTATGCAAGAAAAGCTTGATTTCGCTAGCTGGTCTATGCTCAGCACTGCATCAGATTGGTTTGAAATACCACAAAGGCAGTCACAAAAAATTCACAATCCTACACAAAGTGCCATAAAAGCTCCTCACGTCCTTCTTTCGTGGACGAGTGAAGCTCTCCATCTTACTGGAGATAATAACGATAATATCTATGAAAACGGTATGTTAGACCTACTCATTGGTGCTGCGTGTGAGTTCAATAATGATGCCATGCTGTGCGATATACTGCTACCTTCAACGCATGCCTATGAGTTTCAAGATATTAGCTCCATTTTCACGATGCACTATAAACAGGCTCGCAGCACGCCCAACGAAGATAAATCCCAGCTTCTCAAAACAATCCGTAGTAATAAACAACCCGCTATGCTTCATCCCCAATGGGAAAGCAAAAGCCCATGGGTATTATTCCAAGAATTTGCTTGTAGTCTCTCTGCATTATCGAAAAAAACATGCAATTATGACAACAAAATTCATGAACTTATGGATATACACAATAAATACTCACTATTAGGACCACATACAGTACAAGAAAATTTCACCCATGAACAATATGACTTGTGGAGTTACGCAAATAAATATGAAATACTCAAAGCACAACTTGGCATACAACATCATAGTAGTACACCGTACGGCATGCCAAAAGTCACGAGTTGCCAAGATGCATGTAACATCATGCTATTTTTGCAATAGTTCTATCCGTAATTAAGAAAAGATACAGTATGTAAGAACACTGAGTTACAATGTATATGACATAGTACAATACATACCTTACCACATTCCAACACACCACAAAATCCATAAGCAAAACACAAAAAAAACTCCTTGCCAAATGGAATTCACGCGCTATCTTTATGTAGTAAAACTATTTTTCATGTTCCCGTAAAGATGATAAAAAACATTGAATAAACAAAAGAGGTTACAAATGGATATCACAAAAACACTTGCAGAATTAAAAAAACGCCCAGGCTTTGCTGATAATGTTGGTATGGTTTTGGTACACAATGGCGTTGTGCGTAGCTGGTCACGCAAAGACCATTCTACTGTAACATCACTTCAAGTTAGCCCTAATTATGAAAAAATGAATGCCATTTGTGCAGAACTTGAGGCTCGCGAAGGTATTTTCTGTATTGCTGCTGAGGCTGCTGAAGGTATTCGCATGCCTGGTGATGATTTGCTCTTTCTTATTGTAGCAGGTGATATCCGCGAGAATGTAAAAGCTGTTTTTGCAGAGTTACTTGACCGCATAAAAAGCGAAGCTGTCATTAAGCAAGAGTTTATTGCATAACTAATCTACGAAATATATGATCAAGACTGCTATTATTGCAATGATAGCAGTCTTATATTATTGTGTACAATGATAGTACTACAATGCTACCGCTATACACCGTACCTACATAGTGACACATATCTTTGAGACACCACCAGCCTTCATAATCGGTCCTGTAAAGAAAAAATTCGTCAAACTCTAAAACTCCTTTTTTTCAACACCTTAAATGGATTTGTGTTTTTTCTCGAACTTTGCTATAGTCCCCCTCCAGTACATGCACAATCTTCTTCGCTAGTCTATTCGCATGCACTGCATCCATGAGCAAATCGCGTTTTATTACAATACCCTTGCGCTAGTCTCAATCAGCATTGTAGCCACGATGCTAAGTATATTTTGTCTCGCGTGTTCTCTGTTTATGCAAGAACGTCCTCGTATTTTTCGTGAAACGACATAATAATCTCTTTTATTTTCACGCATTTACCAAGCATTGTATACAAAGAAGACCTTACGGGATCACACACTTTTACTTTATATGGAGATTGCCACATGGCAGACGATTATTTTGAACTTGAAGGCGTCGTAGAAGAGGCATTGCCAGGCACCCTCTTCCGTGTATCCCTTGAAAACGGCCATAATATCCTTGCACACCTTTGCGGTAAAATGCGTAAATTCCGCATCCGCGTTTTGCCCGGCGATAAAGTTACCGTCCAAATTTCACCATACGACTTAACAAAGGGTCGTATTGCACGACGTACCACTGTCACATCTGGTGGTGCTCCACGCGCTGGTGGCGCTCGTCCTCAACGACGCTAGACCATAGTTTGACACACAAAAAGCCAGTTATCCTTGCATAGGACAACTGGCTTTTTCTTTATCTTTAAATATCTTAGATATATAGCGTACTAACGCAACATAGCCTTACGCAGTTCAAGTACTCTTTGCTCAATATCTTCTGCACCAACAATTTCTGACACCAAAGCACAGCACTTTGCACCATGAGATACAACATCTTGGATATTGTGCAATTTAATGCCGCCAATGGCAACAAAAGGCAAAGAAATATTGGCTGCAACCCAATCTAAATAATTGAAACCAACTGGGGCGCACACATCTTTCTTCGTCTTGGTCGCAAAAATTGGCCCAACGCCAATATAATCCGCTCCAGCTGCAACAGCAGCCACGGCTTGTTCTGGCGAGTGTGTCGATAGACCAATCATGCAATCTGGTCCCACTAGCTGACGAACAGCCTGCACTGGCAAATCTTCTTGACCAACATGAACACCATCAGCACCGCAAAGCATGGCAATATCAATATGATCGTTGACAATAAAGCATGCGTGTGCTTCGCGTGTAAGCCTTCGAATTTGCAAGCAGTCTTCGAGCATCTGGCCTGCTTTTTTGTCCTTTTCGCGGTATTGAATAATGCGCACACCAGCATGCAACATGGCTTCAACAACCTCTACAACAGGGCGACCTAGCGAAAGGCTATCGTCCGTGAGACCATAAAGCTCTGCACCATCAACAGTTCCTGGTAAAATACGCGACATTGTAAGCACCTATAAAGTAAGATGATTTCAACAATTTACTGTAATGTGACCACACGCAAAATCTATTGCATCATGGGGCAAGGTCCCAAAATGAGGCGTAGCACAGCATCCGCTTGCATGGAGGCAGCCATCATAACTCGTGGTGCAAGTGGAGGCAGCGAGGACACAGTTCTACCTTTGTCTGCTCCATGAGCTTTGCAGTCACTCTGGGCACACTCTAACTCTTGGGCAGAGCCAACCTCATTCTTGAAATCACCCACAATAATGAGCCGAGAACCAAACTCTTTTTTTTGCATCCCATGACCGCCCCAACCCGCCATACCGGAGGCCGCAACCACGGTCTTGCCACAAGTTAAGAGTTCCTGCGTCAATAAA
>JAWXUA010000008.1:0-37472 GCA_044433065.1 Pseudomonadota bacterium | reverse complement strand
CTAACGGAGGCCATCGGCATATTGCGGTGGCAAGCAAGCTCAAGGCTGAAGGCGTGAAGGCTGGTATCCCTGACCTCTTTTTACCTGTACCGCGTGGCGAGCTTCATGGGCTTTACATCGAAATGAAGGCCCAAGGCGGCAAGGTCTCTCCTGCTCAAAAGGCCATGATGAAGGCTCTCAAAGGGCAAGGGTACGGATGCATCGTGGCGTATACTTGGAATCAAGCCTTTGAAACCATCAAGGAATACCTAAGCGAGGAAGTTATAGCTAGTTATACCTAGTTATAGCTCAATCTCACTATAACTAGGTATACGCTTGGATAACCCGTCGAATGTGACGGGTTTACATGTTTTAGGGAGGACACATGCGGAGTGATAAGAAGGTTAGCAAGGCACAGTGGGAAAAAGCACGTGTCGACTATGAAATCCATGGTGTGTCCATGTACAAAATCGCCAAGGGCTTTGGAGTGAGCACTGGTCTTGTAAGTAACCGTGCCAAAAAGGAGGAATGGGGGAATAAGGGTGGGCTGAAGAACTTGGTGGAAAACCGCGTCGAGGCCGCTAAAGTCTTGGTGGAGTCTAATAAGGCCATTGAAGATTTGCCTATGCTATTACGCGAGAACGTGGAGAGTGCAACCCGTGAACGTCTGGACAATGAACTCCTCTTGCTGAGCTTTGACCGTGCGCTCATGCTAAAAGGCAAAGACCTACTTGAAGTGACGGATAGCGTGTCGGAATGGGAACTCCTTACGCGAGGACGGCGCAATCTAGCACCTACTAAGGGGGCTGAGCAGACCATCAACGTCAACCAGAATGCGCAAGCTGGAGTGGTAAATCCCCTGTCACCTTCTGAAGCTCTTGCGGACCTTTTAGAAAGAGATGCAAATGGCTAAGCCTTCACCTAAACTACCTAGTCTTAAGGAATTTTTCTTAGCCCATGGTGAGATGACGCGTGCTCCGCGTACCGTTCTGCCCTACCATGACCGCATTTTTAGGGCCATAACGCAATGGATGACGGGCACTCTCCCCGATGGCAAAAGGCATTTAGTCGTTTGTATGCCTCCGCGTCACTCCAAGACCTTCATAGCTCGCGATGCTGTGGCATGGGGCCTTGTCTGTTTTCCCGATAGCGAGTGGATTTACACGTCATACTCTACCAAACTAGCCGTTGCTCAAACCGTGGCCATAAAAGATTGCTGTGCATCTGATTGGTACAGGGAAATGGCTCCATTTGTGGGCATCAGGCGCGACAAGGGAAGGCAAGAGTATTTCAAGACAAGCAGGGGTGGGTCTGTATACGGCGTTGGTGTAGGCGGCACTATCACGGGCTTTGGTGCTGGTAAAAAAAGACCTGAGTTCGGTGGTGGCATCATCGTTGATGACCCCTTGTCAGCCGATGACGCGCTCTCTGTCGCTAAGCGTGAAGGCTGTAATGAATGGTATTCTAAGGTTTTGTACTCACGGCGTAATGCCACCCATACCCCCATGATGTTCATCATGCAGCGTTTACACATGATGGACCTTGTGGGTTATGTACTGAGTCAAGAACCTGAATTATGGCATGTCCTATCCATTCCAGCCATGGACAAAAACGGCGAAATGCTCTGGCCTGAGACCTTCGACAAGAAAACGGCTGAACTCCTAGAAAAAATGGACCCTTTTACGTTCGCCTCACAATATCAGCAGTCACCAACGCCAGCAGGTGGTGCTATGATTAAAGAGGGACAAATACAACGATATAGCGTGCTACCAGACCTCGTCAGCTATGGAGTCTTTGCTGATACAGCACAAAAAACAGGACAGCATAATGACTACAGCGTTTTGATTTGTGCCGGCACTGATGGTCAAAATGTCTATATCGTGGATATTTGGCGAGACAAAGTGGAGTCGCCAGACCTTCTGCAAGCATCCAAGGATTTCTGGGAAGTACACAAACCACACAGGATACTACGGCCTGCACGATTTGAAGGTTTTTTCATTGAGGATAAGTCCAGTGGTACGGGGCTTATCCAGCAGTTACAACGTGACACAAGCATTCCCGTCATTCCAGTACCTCGGAATAGGGACAAAGTGAGTCGCGTAAACGACATATTGCCCTACGTGCGCTCGGGGCGATTGTTTGTCCCAGAGTTTGCGCCATGGGTATCAGATTATGAGTCGGAATTACTCAGCTTTTCCCCTGCCATGACGCACCTACATGATGACCAAGTGGACCCCACATGCGACGCTATCAGTATCTTGCTTTCAGCAGGAGGTGGCCTCGTGAACAACGGAGACTGGAGCTAATGCTAGTAAAACGAACAGATTTATTGACTGGTGAACCCTATTATGAAGACCTCACGACGCGCACCATGTTTAGGCGCACCGTTGGTGGCATAGCATGGCCATACGGTAACCAATCTGGGACTGTGGTCATTTTAGGAGAGAAACGGACACCATCTAATAACGGGAGAGGACGGCGACATATATACATGCTCAAAGAGTTTCGGTCCATGGAGAGCGAAGAGCTACTCGTCAACGCGAGCCTGTTTCAGCGACGCTATATGCCAGACCTCTATGTCATGCTATGCGACGAACCGCGCTATATCCTGCTTGAAGAGTACAACGACAGGCAACGGCGAGCACGACGGCCCATACTTAGAACCGACCACCCGTCTACTTGGCATGGCAAAGGTGAAGGTCTAATCCAGTATTATGCAGAGCTTGTACGGCGACGTATTGGCGATGAGAAAAGCCTTTTCTTTGGCAAAGACTGCTCCGCTCGTGATGCCTTCAGGAATTTACGACCTGACGATGTAGGTAAGAAGGCCATGGAATTGCCGCATGTTTGCGCGTTTGCATGGGCATTAGAATACTTCGACGTGAACCCCATGGCAGAATGGGGCGAACGTGGCTTTGGTGGTAAAATGAACATAATTGCTGACAGCATTGGGGGATATTAAGATGGAAGATAGGAAGTGGCTCAAAGGATGGAAGGCTATCGAAAAGGCAACTGGCTTTTCACGAGGCTCAATTTTGAAAATGGTCGAAGAGCACGACTTGCCATTAAAATATGTATGCAATCGCCCTGTTTTAACGCAAAACTCCTTGGATGAGTGGATTTTAGGGATGCCTAACTATACGGATGTAAAGAAGGGATAAAGGTGACTATTTTTTAATGATTTTTCGTTTTACATATCAGCATGTTACATGCTTGTTTGTTATACGTTTATTGAAAAATGGTGACTATTTCACATAGCCTTCAAAAAAACGTCAAGAAAGCCCTGCTGTCGTCATAACAGCAGGGCTTTTGTGTGTTTTGGCTAGCCTTCATATGCCAGTGCGCCGTTAGCCAAAAGCTTTGAGCGCGTAAGACCAAGACCTTCTGCTTTTTTATCTATCTGCTCAAGGATATTCTTAGGGAACGATACAGCCACACGAACGGGCTTGGTGTCCACGCTGGGGAGCTTAATGGCCTGATAGTAAACCTCGCGTGAAAAATCGACATAAGCCTTATACTCTTCATTTTCGAGGGCAACTTTTTGTTTCACAGCTTCAATACTAGAGGGCATTGGGATAACCCTTCGCTCTCTGGTATATTCCTCAGCGCAAATAGCAAGAACATCCTCCGCATTTTCAATGGCTTCTTCAAAAGTGTCTGCACTCGTTGAGCCTTCAGGGAAATCAGGAATGGACACCGAAAAACCATTTTTAAGCAAGGGAATAATAGCAACGTGATAATATGCCACACATAGCTCCTTTCGTTTTCATAAGGGAGGCTTGCGCCTCCCCGTTTTCTATCTCAGCTTTGCACCAATTTGTTTTTCCATTTCCAAGACTCTTCTGTCATCAATTTCAGCTTGCCTTGAAAGCGCGCTTACATAGTGACCGTTCTTGTAAATTTTGGTGTGGTTTCCACCTTCTTTAAGGTCAAACCCAAGCTTTGATAGCCTTTTCAGGATTTCTTTACGCTTCATTGCGGCCTCCTGTACATATCTTTTTATGTATTTTTTTACACAATGTCAAAATATTTGTGTATTTTTTTACATAAAAAATACTTGAAGAGTATGCGCATTGTGAATTAGGCAGTGCGCTTTTTTTGCGCCTGCGCTCCATTTTGCAAAAGCTGTCAAGCTTTTTTTGCCGTTATGAGCTGTCACAGGCTGTCATGGAGTGTTGTAGCGGCTCCCTCTACCCTTCTTTTTCAAAAAGCCATGCTAGTTCTTTTGATGCGAGGGGCGTTCATGGTCCCTTCTTCCTGCCTTGGTCTCGGTAGTGTGGTGATGTCCATCGGGGATATGCGCTATCGAGGCCAAAATCTAGGAAATCTGAGAGACAACAATGATACACAGAAAGCAAATTGATGCCTTTTTGACCAAGTGGGAGCGACGGGAGCTTGTGGGCTATGTGCCATGCAATCCGCGTAACTTCACAGGTCTGAATGGTGATGCAGGCGACATATTCAAGCCCATTGGGGCATCTGGTGTGACTATCGCCACCGGCCTTGACCTTGGTCAACAATCAGAGCGTGAGCTGGTCAAATACGGCTTGCCTGCGTCCTTGGTGACCAAATTCAAGCCGTATATTGGCCTTAAGAAGGCCGATGCTGTGGAAGCCTTGGCCACACTACCTCTCTGCATCAGCGACGCTGAGTGTGACGAGGTAAACGCCTGTGTGCATTCTGCCTACATCGCGCGTGCTCAAAATCTCTATGAACGCCAGTCTGTAGCCAAATTTGATGACTTGCCGTGTGAGGCACAGGTGGTTGTCGTGAGTCTGGTCTACTCTCTGGGGAGTCCAAAGAAGTTTTTCCCAAAAGCATGGGGCGGCCTTTGTACACAAGATTGGTATACGGCTGGTAATGAGTTGTGCGACGCCAATGGCTTTGCTTCGGCACGACGCCATGATGAAGGCGTTATGCTACTCGCAATCGAAGACTAAGGGAGGGAATAATCATGGCTGAAGAAATTACTACTGACACCACCAGTACTACCACTAGTACTACTACGACGTGGTGGAAGCGGAAGACTGTCATCGTGGGAGCTGTCACCTTTGGCGGTGTCGTTATTGCTGAATTGTGTGGCGTGACCATTACCACAGACACGCTGTCTGCTGTTGGCGATATTCTCTATACGTTCGTGAGTGCCCTCTAAATGGCCAATTTTGCGCAGTTTTTAGCTAGCCTCGTGTCGCTAATAACTCTCGCAATCGACACATGGAGAGCAAAGAATGTGCAAGAGAAATATGATGCCGTTAAAAAAGATGGTCCTACGCCGTGGTTTAAAGGCCATTTCAACACGCCTGCTAACACCTCTGCTAACACTGAGAGTGTTACTAACAGTGCTAGCAACGCTGATGCTGACAGCGTGCGCGGTGACGACGACAACGTCGCCAGTGCCACCGACACCAACGCTTAGCGGTATCTATGAGAATAGCGAGGGGCACATGTGTATGCCGCCAGAAGATGCGGAGGCTTTGGGCCTCTACATCATCCAACTAGAGGAGCGATAAATGCAGACATTTTCCGAACACGTAAGCCATGTCATCGACATTGTGTGTACGACCGCGCCTGTTGTCCTGCTCGCTATGCTTGGTGGTATCGTTCGCTCTGTTCAGCGCAAAAGAGGCTTTAAGGACATTGCCATGGACGCGAGCGTAAGTGCGTTTGCGGCCATCATCATGAATTTATTGCTAGAGCAGTCTGGCCTCCCCATGAATGTTCGTGCGGCCATATGTGGTATCACGGGCTATTCTGCCGTTGAAGTTCTGCGCATTCTCACCAATCGAGTATGCACCATTGCTCGCGGTGGTAAGGAAAAGGACTAAGCATGTCCATTAATCCCACAAGTCTCATAGGCAAACTCCTTGGTGAGTATCGCGAAGCGGAGCAACGTCGTTTGCTTCACTGCGATAGATGGATTGAGGATATATGCCAGTACAAAGGCAAGTATGATAGTGAGACTGCTAGTCGGCTTGATACTTTAGGGCGTTCCAAGGTCTTTCACCGCGTCACAACCACCAAGGTCAACACCATGACGGCGCGACTGATGGACCTCTTATTTCCACAACGAAGCCGTAACTGGTCTGTAGAGCCTACGCCTAATCCTTCCATGCCTGATGAAATCATCATGCAAGCATTGGGGCCAAAGATACAAGAGCGTGCGGCACGAGAGATGCAAGCACTGGTCAAGCCATATCAAGAACAAAACATCCTCATCGACAACGTGGCCATGGAGCAATTCAATGCTCAAGCCATGCAACGGGCAATTATGGCGGTGAATACGCCTCAAGCACGCCTTGGTGTGGCCAAGGACCGTGCGGCGGCCATGCAAACCGCCATAGACGACCAGCTCAAAGAATTGTCTGTAAACGGCATTCTCCGCAAGAGCTGGCAAGCTCACTGTCGCGCTGTCATCAAATCCGCATGCCTTTATGGAACGGGTATTCTCAAAGGTCCGCTTGTGGAGCGCGTTGAAGAAAAACGCTTTACCCTTGCTGAAGACGAAACTGGCGGCAAGTCGTGGCAAGAGCAAGTGGTCAAACAAACGCTCCGCCCACATTACGAGGCTGTGAGTATTTGGGACATCTTCCCTGACCCTGACGCCATTGATACGACTCAGCTCCGCTATGTGTGGCAAGCGCACGTCAAGACTGACAAAGAGCTTTTGGAGCTCTCTAACTTCCCCGGCTTCGATGGTGAGGCTATTCGTGAACACATGCGAGCACATGATGAAGGTGACGCGCAATTAGCACAGTGGGAACAGTCACTTAGAGAGCTTGATACAAGCAACCTTGCAGGTGGAACGCTTAAAAATCGTTACCGCGTGTATGAGCGTTGGGGCTTTTTGACGGGCCAAGACCTTGTTGAAGCTGGGCTTGATATTGAAGACGAGCGTCTACATGAGACCTTCGCGTCCAATGTCTGGATTATCGGCAATAGCATTATCAAGGCTGTGGTCAATCCGCTAGAAGGCATCGACATTCCCTATTTCTTTTACAGCTACGAGAAGGACGATACGAGCTTTTGGAGTGAAGGCATTGCCTCGCTCCTTCGCTATCCGCAGTCGGGTATCAACTCCGCTGTTCGGTCCATGCAGGACAATTCGGCCGCCTCATCTGGGCCAGTGTACGGCATCAACGTACAAGCCCTTGCGGCTGGTGAAGACCCCATGCAGATGGTGGCCAACCGCATTTTCCTTTTCGACAAGCCACAGCTCAACCTCAATAACGCCTTCCAAGCTGTCACGGTTCCATCAGCCATTGAGCATAATCTAGCCCTTTCCAACTTCTGGGACCAAGCGGCTGACGAAATTTCTACGCCTCGCTTCAATACTGGCGACGGCAACATTGCAGGTGCTGGCAAGACCGCCTCGGGCCTCTCTATGCTCATGGGCGCGTCAAACATTCTGCTCAAGGACCACGTCAAAGAGTTTGACGACTGCATTGTAGCTCCGTTCCTCCGTGCCATGTTCATGTGGAATATGCAGTGGAACGACGACGAGGACATTAAGGGCGATTATTCCATTGTAGCCACAGGCTCGCAAAGTCTTATCGCCAAGGAAGTCCGTGCACAACAAGTACCTGCTCTTATTAACTATCTAGGCATTCCTGAGTTTAAGCGGCTTATCAATGTAAGCAAACTTCTTGAAGTAGCACTTGAACAAACCGATTTGCCTAGTGACCGCATCCTCCTAAGCGAGGAAGAGGCCAAGGAAGCAGAACATGCGCAAGCTATGGCCATGGCTGAAGCCAATGTCGCGGCGTTGATGCAAGAGCTGACTAAGCAAGGCTTATCTCCTGAACAGATACAGCAACAGCTTGTGATGCTCCTTATGCAATCGAAACAGCTCCAAGACCAACGTCAAGCGCAAGGCGAAGGACAAGGTCAAAATGGTCAAAGATCGCAAGGCCAAGCTCCACCACAAGGACAACAAGGTTCACCTCAAGGCAAACCACAGCAGGCGGTGGCATAATGGGCTGGAGACAAAGTAAAGCGGCAAGGGCTGAAGAACTCCAAAAGGCTTTGCATACCATTATGTCCAGTCCCAACGTGGCACAGGCTCTGTGTACCATCGTTCATGGCAAAATTGATGATGCACATGTGGCCATGGAAGAAGCTCAAGACAATGCGGCCATGTGGAAAGAGCAAGGCAAGGTTTTAGCGTTGCGTGAAATTCTACGGGTGACTGAAGTTCACCTATAAAAAAGCAGGAAGGAATTATGAACGAAGACGAAATCCCCATGAGCGAACAAGAGCTACAGGACAGTGCTGATTTTGATGCTGGCTTCAGCCTTGATGATGAACAACCTGACAATGGCGGCCATAATGACAATGCCGACAATCAGAATGATGTATCTGGCCAAGATGAACAAGGCTCTAACGCTCAAGAGCAGGCTCTCGGGGAGCAACAGCCACCAAGCCAACAAGAACAGCCCTATCAAGTACCACCGCAAGTTCAACAGCCACAAGCTACTCCACAACAAGCACCAGTCCAGCAAGCAAAGCGTATCGATTTTCTGCCTAACGAAATCGAAGATGAATACAAGCGACTAAGGGAGGTCAATCCCGTAGCCGCTGAGCTTGCCATGGAAGACAGCGAAGCTGGGGCGGCTGTCCGTGACCGCCTTGAGCAATACGGTGCTGATGTGGCCAACGACAACGCCATGCTGACGCTCAATGCACGTCGGCAAGCATACACCCAGCAACTGGAACACGCCAAGGCACGAGAAGCCCACAACCGAAATTTTGCGGAAACCATGCGGCTTGGCGTGCCTGACTATGTGTCCATGACCAGTGACCCATCACGTAAGGCTGAAGCTGATGCCTACAAACAGGAGGTTTTCGGGTGGATTAGCAAGCAACCATATGACGAGGCCGTAAAGATGATGGAAGTGGCCAAATCTGGCAGGGACCCAAACCAAGTTGTCGGGCTTTTGCAACGCTTTGAAAAAGAGCGCAAGGCTCCTCAGCGGCCCAAACGTGACCCAACGGCGGCACTCCATGTGCCTAGCCGTGGCGGCTCTGTGCCTCCTGCAAGTGTGGGCGACAAAAATGATTTTGATGCAGGTTGGCGTTTGAGCGAACAAGATGACAATTAACCAAAAAGGATTTTTGACCAATGGCTACTAACACTACTGGCGATATTTCCTATCGCACCGCTGGCTATGTCTCGCGTGAAATGCTCAAGCGAGGCCAGCCTCTTCTGATTGTAAGTCGCTTGGGTTCCTCCAAGCCTATTCCGCGCAATTCCTCTAAGACCATTAAGTTCCGTGGTTATTTGCCTCTCAGCAATACCCCAAAAGCGTTGACCGAAGGCGTGACCCCAACTCCAAGCGATATTGAATTCGTGGATATCGTGGCAAATCTGGTCCAGTATGGCGACCATGTGGAGCTGACCGACGTTCTGCACGACACTCACGAAGACCCACTCATCCCTGAGTTCTCGGGCATCCTTGGTGAACAGTCTGCGCAAATGATTGAAAACGTCACCATCAGCAAGTTGCTTGCTGGTACTAACGTTATCTTCAATGGCGCAACCAGTGCAGGTGTTCTTGCCACTGACCGTGACGACGTTAATAAGCCTATTTCCCGTGCGCTTCAGCGTCGTGCCTTGCGTGCCCTTAAGCGTCAAAACGCCATGCCAATCACCAGCGTTGTCAAGGCTTCGGCCAATTTCGCCACTTCGCCTGTACCAGCTTCCTATATTGCTGTGTGCTCCACTGACCTTGAGTCGGATATTCGCGACATGGAAGGCTTTATCCCTGTGGAAAAGTACGCGTCTGGTAGCGGCATGGAAGGCGAAATCGGCTCCGTTGAAGGCGTGCGCTATCTCACGACTACCATGATGACCCCATTTGAAGATGCAGGTGGTACGCCGCTCTCTGGTACTGACGTTGTAAGCACCTCTGGTTCGGTGGCTGACGTATATCCCGTGTTCATCTTCGGCAAGGATGCTTTTGGCGTGACCCCGTTTGCCAAGGCCGCTAATGGCGCGTCTCCTGTAACGCCTATGGTCCTCAATCCTAATGTGCCTCGCGGTGGCGACCCTCTCGGTCAACGCGGCACTATTGGTTGGAAGCTTTTGCATACCGCTGAAATCCTCCATGACTTCTGGATGATTCGTCTGGAAGTTGCGGCGTCTGAACTCTAATAAAAAGCAGGAAGAAAAATGAGCGCACCTCGCAAAACAAACAAAACCGTAAAGGCAGAAGTAGCTATGACACAAGAAAGTGAAGTCATTGAAGTGACAAGTGTGGAAACTGCTATGGAGCAAGAAAGCGTAGCCGTGTCTACTGAGACGGCTACTGCACCTGTTGCACCTCGCAAGGCAAGTCCAGCGGATGATGAAGCGACTATCAAGGCTGTGGAAAAAACAGCCGTGAAGCAGCTCCACGCACAAGGCAAGCTCCGCATCATCATTAATTCGGGTGCTGGCAGTCATGAGGCCGCACCTGTGCGTGTTGGCGTCAATGGCCGTGAATACGTCATTAAGCGTGACGTTGAAGTGGACGTGCCCAAAGGCGTGGTCAACGTTTTGCGCCGTGCCAAGGAAAAAGTCGGCACTATGGTAGACAATGCCCAAACGGGCCGCCGCCATATGGAATTTCGCGACAAGAACCGCTTTTCCTTCCAAATCCTTGGGCCTGTAGACAATAACGGCAACCTTCTTTCCAGTTGGTAAAGCATGTTAGCCTCTCAGGTCTTCAAGCTTGTATCAACCACATTACAAGACATTGAGGCAGGCATCGCCTCTCGGTGGCCTTGGGACTCTACCTCCACCACAAGCCTTTGCCTGCTCGATGTTTTGAATGCCTCTGTTCGCGCTATTGCGGCCATGAGGCCAGATGTGACGGCCAAGACTGAAGCTGTCAAATTGTCGTCTGGCATGCGTCAAAGTATCCCAGATGATGCCGTGCTCTTTTTGGGCCTTGTCCGCAATATGGGGCAAGATGGAGAAACGGACGGGACCGCCATTGAGCGTGTGGACAAGGCCTTTCTCCTTGCTTGGGCTGATATGTCGCGAACAGGTGTTGTCGTTGAAAACTACGCCTATGACCGTATGACAGACCGAAGCAAATACTTTGTCTATCCGCCTGTGGCCGCCAATACCGATGTGTATGTTGAGGCTATGTATACCGTGGAACCTGTGGCCTTAACGGTATCCACACAGGAAGTTCCCCTTGATGGGCGATATGAGCAAGCACTCTTCCATCATATGTTGGCGTCTATCTTAGGCGGCGACAATGAAAGCTCCAACGCCACACAAGCGGCGTACCACCTACAGGCCTTTAGTCAGGCCATGACAAGCAAGGGAGAGGTAGATAGCTCATGGCCAACAGCATAACGCCCTATGACGTTGTTCTCGCTCGCATGGGGCGCATAGACAGCCTTGTGCCGCATGTTTTGCCTGAAGTCTTGCCATGTCCTCGAAGTAAGGCTGTGGACGCGCTACGGGCCGTTGCCGTGGAGTTCTGCGGCACGTCCGAAGTGTGGCGTGTGTCCATTAGCGACACCGTATACGAAGGTGAGAAGGTTGTGGACCTTGGTCTTGAGCATGGCGTGGACGTTGTGCGCGTGAAGAGCGTTACGCTTGGCAACAAGGTTTTACGGGCCAATGAATACGCCGTCATGGATACATCGGTATACTTTGCCAATGCTGTAAACAAGGACACTGAGGCAACCATTGATGCGGTGCTCCGCCCTGCTCGGGGCTTTGGCAATCGAGGCGGCGACATCCTTCCATACGACATTTTGGATCGCTACGGCGACGTGCTTGTGTATGGCGCATTGGCAAAGCTTAAGTCCATGTCTGGGCAAAATGTGGCATGGAGCGATGCAAGCGGTGCGTCCTTTGCACTCAGTCTTTATAACGAAGGTTCAGCGCGTGCGCGTATTGAGGCTTTGCGGCGTCAACATGGGACGGCGACCTTCGGGAATACGCTTTTCGTCAATGGTTTAGGGGGCTAATATGGCAATCCCATTGGTTACGGTGACAGCTCGCGTCAATGATGAAATGGGCAATCCGATTCCTGACGCCACTGTACGCCTACGGCTCATGACCGTAGAAAAATATCAAGGCCTTGTTGTTCCTCGCGATAACAAGGCCCTTACTGATGCTGATGGCATTGCAAAGCTTTCTGTCTTCCCCAACGAGCTTGGGAGTGAAGGGAGCGAGTACGACGTAAGCATCGCCTTCTCGCGTGAATACCACAATATGCGCACCGTTCGTGCCTTCTGTGTGGTCCCTAACGTGGATTGTAATCTGTTCGATATTCTCAATCTACCGCCCTATCCCATGCGCGGCGCAGGTGCTGTGCTTAGCAGTGAGATTGCAGGATATGCCAATCAAGCGGCTGAGTATGCCGATGATAGCCTCGCCTCGCTTCGAGCAAGTCAGACTATCTATGATAGCGTTAAGGAGTCGCAAGAAGAGGTGGCTAAAGATGCCGTGCGTGCTGAGACAGCTCTTGAGGCCGCAAAGACGGCTGTAGACAATCACGAAAGTGACCCAGAAGCGCACGGTGCAACGGCACTTGCCAATATGGCAAGGCTTATTCCACGTCCTGTGTGGACCAATGAAGATGGAGAGGTGGGCACGGTTGGCTCGTACCTCTCTTTTGATAATGCTGAAGGGACGCTATTCACGGACCCGTTCAATCTTCGCGGCTTCACTGGTCCGCAAGGGGAACGCGGTGAAAAAGGCGAACAAGGCGAACGTGGAGAGCAAGGCATTCAGGGTGAACAAGGCATCCGTGGCAACAAAGGTGATACGGGCGACGCCTTTGTCTACAGTGATTTCACGGCAAGTCAGCTCGCAGGCTTGGTAGGTCCACAAGGCGAACAAGGCATTCAAGGCTCTATTGGCCCACAAGGACCACAGGGCGAGCAAGGTATTCAAGGTCCGCAAGGGGAACAAGGGGAACAAGGCGATACTGGCAATACAGGGGCTAAGGGTGACTGCGGTGTGCAGGGCATCCAAGGTCTAAAAGGTGACCAAGGAATACAAGGACCGCAGGGTGAACAAGGTATTCAAGGTCCACAAGGTGAACAAGGCGAACAAGGACCAGCTGGTATTGCTGAACAAGGGATGCAAGGCGAACAGGGACCTATAGGCACTATGGCCTTTCCCCTTGGTTGGGGAAATTTTCAGGTGGATAGCGAAGGATATCTATCCTTTGAAGGCGTTGGCTCTCTTGATGCCATGACCATAGAAATCAATGATGAAGGCTATGCAGAGGTGAACTACTAATGGCTACTATCAATATCGGGCGCGTTCGACCATACTATCGCGGCGACTATTCCTCTACTGCTACATATATCGCCATGGACCGTGTCACCTACTTGGAAGAAGTATGGGAAGCAAAAATCGACACACCTACAGGCACAGCTCCGAGCAATGGAAGCAATTACTGGGTGCTCATTGGTGCTAAGGGTGAAAAAGGCGATACGGGTGATACTGGGGCCACTGGCATCCAAGGTGCTCAAGGCCCACAAGGTAATCAAGGCATCGCTGGCACTATTGAAATAGGCACTGTTACAGAAGGTGCAGTAGGCACAAGCCCAAGTGTGACAAACACTGGCACAGCGAGTGAGGCTGTTCTGGATATTGTCATTCCTAAGGGTGCTACGGGGGCGACTGGCGACAAGGGTGATAAGGGCGATACAGGCGACACTGGCCCTACTGGTCCACAAGGGGCAACTGGGGCCACTGGCGCAACGGGGGCTTCTGGTGCTGATGGTGCGGACGGAACAGACGGCACAACTCCGTCCTTCTCTATGGGTGAGGTGGAAACGCTTGCCAATGGCAGTGATGCCTATGTGTCCCTTGGTGGAACTGATGCAGAACCTACCTTGAGCTTCGGCCTTGTTACGGGTGCAAAAGGTGACAAAGGTGATAAGGGCGATACGGGCGAAACTGGGGCAACTGGTGCTACTGGTCCACAAGGTGAAGCAGGTCAAAACGGCGTCAATGGTGTTGATGGTGTACAGGGCCCTCAAGGTGAGACTGGGGCGCAAGGCGAACAAGGCGATGTAGGGCCATATTTTAGACCTAGCGTAGCCGAGGATGGCGACCTTTCGTGGACCAACACTGGCGACCTGACAAATCCTGCGACCGTTAATATTATGGGGCCGCAAGGTGAACAGGGACCACAAGGCGAGCAAGGACCACAGGGTGAGACGGGAGCAACGGGCGCAACAGGTCCACAAGGTCCTGCGGCGTCCTTGGCGACGGGTCTTGCTGATGGATATACCTTACAAGTAGACCAAGGCGGTACTGGTGTTACAAGCCTAGAAGCCTTAATGACTGCCTTGGGCGTAACGACAACGGCTGGGGCGAGCAAAATTCCTCGCGCTGGCTCTGGTGGGACGTTGGCCTATTCATGGCTTCCTGATGCTACAGATGTAAGCAAGGGGGCTGTGGTAAAGGCTAGTGATGCTGATATTTTAAACGGCACTGATGAGGCGAAATACCCTACTCTTAAGCAGCTCTATACCTATATCATGCCTCGTGGTGGCATCATTCTATGGTCTGGCTCTATAGACGATATTCCTGCAGGCTGGGCTTTGTGTGATGGTGAGAATGGCACACCAAACCTGACTGACCGTTTTGTTATGGGAGCAGGTAATACGTATGATGTTGGTGCTAGTGGCGGTAGCCACAGTGCTACTATCGGTTCGACTACACTTGCAGCGGCTCAAACACCAAGTCACAAGCATCAAGAGGGCTTCTATCTAAGGGCATACACTAGCGGTGTTACTTACTCTGGACTCTATGGCGACATAGTCAATACTAGTACTTCGGCGATATGGGTCGAGATGATGACATATAGTGTGGGGTCTAGCGTCGCTAGACAACCTTATACAAGCTCTATCGGTTCCTCTGAGTCCCATACCCACAGTTTTAGCGGTGGTACTTCTTTACCACCATACTATGCCCTTGCATACATCATGAAGCTCTAAGGAAAATATATGAAAGAAAAAGTTACTATTGTACCAGTCGATAGCATTGTTAGTGTTAATACCGTCTTACTAAACATTGAAGGACTGAGTGACATATCTATTACGGATGCCATTCACTCCTCTTCCATTCGTGCCATTCAGTGGGCAAACGGACAGGGGCATGTGGAGTTCGTGGACGATGCGGCTGCTAATATCTTGCTGTCTGGCGTGGATGATTATGATGTGTGGGTTGCACCATTTGTTAGCCTTTGGGAAGCGGAGAAGACAAGTCTTGAAACGGCACAGGCTACCGCAGAAGCAGAAGTGCTCGCCGTATACAACAGCACAGAAGCGCGCGCTGAGCGTGTGCGCACCGAGCGCGACAAGCGTATTACAGATTGCGACTGGGTGATTATACGTCACCGCGATGAAGTTGATGAAGGCGACGAGACCACGTTGACTACAGACGAATACACCGCGTGGCTAGACTATCGTAAGGCTTTGCGTGACTTGCCGCTGCAAGTAGACTTCCCATGGTCTGGCGGCGGTATCGATGATGAGGATTGTCCGTGGCCAACGGAGCCTACAAATGCCTAGCCTTGTCGTTTCTCAATTCGCAGGGTGCGTGCCCATTGTTGGCCCAAGGCTTCTTGAGTCGTATCAAGCCTCATACGCTGAGAACTGCAATATTGAGCGAGGGACTTTGCAAGCCATGCGCAAGCCACTTCTTGTGGAAAGCTTAGACAACAAAGCCCTTGCCATATTCAAACACGACAGCGACGGATGGCTTTCGTTCGGCACTAATGTCAACGTGGTCAAGAGTGCCGTTATCGACATTGACGGCACTCAACCACTGGGCCAGCTCATCATTACGGGTGGTGATTACCCCGTACAATACTTGGCAGGTGGCGACACTTACCGACTTGGCATACCTCGCCCTACTTCTGCTCCAATGCTTGCCATTGTGGATGTGGAACGGCCTGACGATGAGGAAGCCGCTGGTGATGATGGTGAGATTGAGCGGTCTACTTCCTACTGTTACACATTCGTTCAAAAGCTTGCCGACGACGTTATTCAATACGAAAGTGCGCCCTCCCCTCCTACTGACGTTGTTGATGTGCTTCATGGCTATGTTGTACGCGTTGGTGGTTTTCTCTATCCCGACCTTGAGAAGTTAGAAATCACCCATGTACGCATCTATCGCACTGTTTCGGGTACAGAAACAACGGAATTTCGCTATGTGACAGAACTTGAAGTCACTGGCGTTGCCGACGACGACATCTTCCTTGATGATATATACGACATGGATGTGTCTTCTGAAGTCCTTGCTACGGATACTTGGGACGCTATCCCAGATAACGCACAGGGGCTTATTAAAACAGACTACGGCATTTATGCGGCCTTTCGCGGCAATGAGCTTCTTATCTCAGAGCCATACATTCCCTATGCCTTTCCTGAGTCCTATTACCTCACCGTTGAAGACTCTATCGTCGCCCTTGGCCACATGGACGGCGTTATTGCTGTATTGACCACTGGGCGGCCATATCTCCTAGAAGGTCAATCACCAGACACATACCAGATGATGCACTTGCCTATTGAGCAAGCATGCGTGTCGCCGCAGTCTGTGGCCATGAGTGCAGGTAGCCTTATCTATGCAAGTCCTGATGGCTTGATGTTTTTCTCAGTCAGTGAACAAAGCATCATGACGGGGAATATTTTCAGTCGCGAGCAATGGCAAGCCTTGGGGCCTGAAAATCTTATGGCCACAATGCTTGATGGACGCTATGTGGGCTTTTTCAAGGGGACCAATAAGGGATTATCCTACGACATTAGCCGTGGTGACATTGTCCATATCGTCCTTCCTGATGAATGGTTGGTGCATGGCATGTATCATCATAGTGAAGACGACTGTATATACTTATCGGTACAAACGGACTTTGCTACTGGTGGTCATGGTGTTTGGAAGTTTGAAGCAGGTGACGAACTCTTGCCCTATGTTTGGAAGTCTAAAGAGTTTTTCTCACCATCTCTTGTGAATATGTCCGCTGTTCGTGTTCAACGTGAAGAGAGCGTAGAAAGCGGTGTATTAAATGACACTGTTATTATGGAAGTGTCTGCAAATACTATTGTAAAAGCAAGTATTCCGTTGCAAAATGGACAAGCAAGGAGAATACCCATTACAAGTTCAGCTCGTGTATGGAGCTTTACCTTAACGGGAACAGGCACAGTATATGAAGCGCGTCTTGGAACAAGCATAGGAGGTATTGAATATGGAACTTAGTAAATTAAGTGTACCACCTGTTCCGCGTGTTAGTGACCAAGCACTTGCTACGTATCTCAAGAAAAATGGAATATTCTTAAATGAATTACTCCTTCAGATACGAGAAAAAGATACAAGAATTGCATCTCTTGAGGCTAAGTACAAAGCTTTGAGCACTTCTAGTAAATAGAAATATGCGGAGTTTTATAAATGAAGCACTTGGATAAGCGACTGTACATGCTTCCTATTACGGAAGGCTTGCACAATGCCCACGACATACTTGGTGGAATATACGACACCATTAAGAAAGAAAAAACACTGCTTCGGCTTTTTTACGACGAAGAGGCGTACACAAGAAGCAAGTTTATTCACAACATATTAAGGCCAAATTCATGGCCTTTTGTCATTTTTTGGGAGGGCGTAGCTGTTGGCTTTGCATGGCTAAACACTCCTGAAGGGCGCAGTGCGAGAGGGCATGCCGTTCTTTTTTCTCGTGCTTGGGGGCGAAAGACAAGTAGTGCCATATGCAGAGCCTGTTTTACGCATCTAATACATCTCCAAGATGAACAAGGCTATTTGTTTGATGTGCTCCTTGGCCTTACGCCAACGTCTAACACCCTTGCCGTGGCCCTTTCTAAAGCAAGCGGAGCTGAAGTTGTGGGAGTTATTCCCCATGGCATTTATATAGAAAAAGAAGGGCATACGGTTGACGGTATGCTTTTCAGTGTAACGCGAGAAGGTCTTGCGCGTAGCGCAACACAAGAACAAGAGAGGGAGGTTTAATTATGGGAAGTAGCGGCGGTAGCACCACAGATACAGTTGACGAGGCATACAATGCACGCATGGCCACCCTGTCTGAAGAGCAACAGGATTGGGCACGTAGCTATTATGAAATGTGGGACACCTACGAAAAACCATATGAGATAGCTCAAGCTCAAGCAAACCTTGACGCCCTCCCCTTGGAAAGCTCGCTGTATATGAGTCAACTTGAGCTAGCCAATGACCTTATGCCCTTACAAGCCGAAGCCGCTAGGAGCTTTATGCAACAGGCGACAGAAGGCGTTGACGTGAACGAGCAAATTGGTCTTGCCAAGTCTGACGTTGCCAACTCATGGGCGGACGTAACCGCAAGCTCCACAAGGAACAGCGCACGCATGGGTATTAATGCCAATAGCGGCGCATATTCGGGCATTCAAGCATCTCTTGATACTGCTAAGGCGGCCCAGCTTGCAGGAGCAGCCACAACAGCGCGGACAACGGCGGAAGAGACGAATTACAGCCGACTGCAAGATGCGGCTAGCTACTCAACTGATGTTTTGCAAGGCATCTAGTCTGCGGAAAAGGGGAAGGTATGCCATTATATAAAAATACTAACAACTCATATGATTCAGCTGTTAATGCGTCTAATACTGCTTCTAACACAGCAAAGTCATTAACCAAAGAAGTCAAGACTACAGAAAATGACCCTACCGTTGGTGACGGTATCGCCGCTGGCCTTGGTGGGACTTTGGCAGGTATGCAGTTCGCTGAACAGTTTTCACCGGGTACGCAAGAAGCTCTTTGGAACAGCATGTTCGGTGGGGCGGAAAGTACATGGGAAACTGGGGCTGGATGGAGCGAGTTGGTAGGAGCGAACTCCCAACCTACGGCGACAGGTATGGCTGAGGGCATCTCTGGAACCATGCCAAGTGCGAGTAGCCCATCTTCCGCAACTGGTATGGCGGAAGGTATTTCTGGGGCCATGCCAAGTACAAATTCGGGTGTCGTTAGCGGTGCGACTGAAGCGGCAAATCTTGGTACAGGCACTCTTGGAGCAGAAAGCGCATGGACTACAGGCGGTGGATGGACGAGCCTGACTAGCGGTGCAACAACGGATACAACTGAGACAGCTGCCCTTGGCGCAGGTGGCCTTACGTCTGCGGCAGGCGGCACTGCGGCGGCTACTGGTGCAGTTGGTAGTATTGCGGCAAGCACAACGGCCGCCGCTGGAGCGGCTACAGCAGGGGCCGCAGCGGCAGGAACAGCCGCGGCCACAAGTGCTGCAACGTCTGGCACTATGGCTGCTATTGGTGCAACCACAACGGCGGCCGCGAGCGGTGTCGCTTCTGGTGCGGCTACAGGCGCGGCGGCAGGTTCTGCTGGTGGCCCTGTTGGTGCTATCGTAGGCGGCTGTGTGGGCCTCGTCGCAGGCCTAGCCTCTTGTTATTTGTAGGAGCATAATATGAGTACAGGTATTGGTTGGGATATTGCACAAAACATGATGAAGGGCGTGGATAGCGTAGCCCAAGGGATAAAGTCAGGGCAAGAGATTGAAGCTGGGCGCATGGAACTTGAAAATGCACGACTTGCTCAACAAGATGATGCACAATATCGCCAAGCGTTTGAAGCCCTTTCGCAAGCATACTCTGAAAGTGGTGGCGACATTTCCTCGCTTGATAGCGTATCTGGCCTTGGGACAATGGCAGGTACAAAGGCACTTGGCGACTTTATGACTAGCCGACTAGCGGATGAAGAGACACGGGGTGAACTTACTGCAAAGATGGAAGCCAACGACACCGCTTTTTACGAAAAGACCTTCAGGCCATTAGCCTTTGCGGCAGAAGAAGCTTTTAAGAAAGGTGACATGAACGCCTTTGCTCAGAATGTGGCCTCGCTATCACAGCAAGCACCTATGCCCTATCAGCTTGTTCCCCGTGGGGATGGTAACTTTACGGTAAAGTTCCGCTCTGACAAGCAAGGTGGATGGGCTGAACAAGGTGTTGTTTCTGCAAAAGAAGCTATGGGTATGATTGGCGGCGTCATGGGCGGCGAGCAACAAATGCTTATGGGCATTGATGGCCAAGTTCACCCTGTGAATGCCCGTTTTACCAAGGCGGCGGCACAGTACAAAATGGGAACAGCTCAACAAAATGCGGCGAACTTACAAAATCCGTCTGCATGGATACCGCTCAGTAATAAGCAAGGCCAGACTATCTACGCCATTCCCCAAAATCGCCATGACGACTACAATGCTGAGCCCATGTATCGCATACTGGACGGCAACGGTAATTCCTCCATGGTGAACAGCCTTACCGACATAACAAGTCAAGGCTTTGTACCCGTAAAGGCACAAAATCAAGCACAGAAAGGCCAAGGACAACAGAAGCAAGGACAGGGGCAAAGACAAGATATTGGGCCTAATTCTGCTGTGCATAGTACTTTGCTTGGCGAAGGCTACGTATGGGAAGACGGGTGGTATTACACACCGATAATGTCCGACGGTAAGATTGTTGTCGATAAAACACAGCCTCTTAGTGAGGACGCATTACAAGGATTTGTAGCTCAGTCCCAGAACCAATCACTTGGGGGTCAAAATACAGGGGATGACCCTCTTGGGCTTATAGGCTCCCCAACGTCGCAAGGTGGGCATGGACAGCCTAGTCCTTCAGCAAGCGACAATTCTGCTAGCGGCGACGGACTCATTGCAAAAGGTAATATTGACCTGAAAAATCGCCCTGTAGTCAAAAATCCAGACGGTAGCATTAGCACAGTGCGAACTATCAGCATCGGTACGTCTAATGGTGAGGTCCTAATACCTACCGTAAGTGACGACGGACGTATTCTCTCCAATGAAGAAGCGGTCGAGCTGTACCGCAAGACGGGCCGACACTTGGGCATATTCAAAACTCCAGAGCAAGCAACGGCATATGCGCAAAAGCTCCATGACGAGCAAGAAGCAATGTATGCAGGAAGTCAAGGTTTGCCGAAAGAAGCGCGCGGACTCAATGGCGCAGAACCTAGAGGCATGATGTATGGGTCACGAAAAAATATACCAACTAAACAGGAAGGCGTGAGGGTTAGCGGTGCGAATCCTAGTGGTATGATGAATTGGTCCTTAAAAGAATCAAGACGAAAGGAAGGCATATAATGATGAAGCTTTCAGAAGTTCGCAAACTTTACCCACAATACTCCAACATGTCGGACTATGAACTCACGTCCGCCATGCACCGTAAATATGCCCCTAACGCCTCCTTTGAGCAGTACGCGTCTGAGTTTGGCGGTCCTACGCAAGAAGACTCTCGTATTACTCAAGCGCGTGAATATAACCAAAATCATCCTGATGCGCCTATCAATCCTGAAGAGATTGGACAAGGTAGCTTCCTTAGCGATACTGGACATATGGTGGCGGCTGGTATCAATGGGCTTGCAGGAGATGTTCTTTGGGGTGCTGAGAAAGCGGCTGGCTTTGTTGGTGCTGACAATGTAGCTAATGCGCTCGGTTCCGCAAGCGACTACTTCGATAAAAGTGCTGAAGCAAAGCGCAATGCTGTTTCTGCGGACATGAAGCTTGCGCAAGATAAAACCTTCCTCGCCAAAGAAGGTGAAAACGGCATTTTGGGTGATGCATGGACTGACCCAAGAGCTTATGCAGGGACGATTGCAGAATCACTTCCCTCTATGGGCTTGGGCATGGGCGGTGCTAGTGCTATTGCCAAAGGCCTCATGTCGAGCAAAGGTATTTCCTCAGCACTTGCTTACGCCATTGGTAGTGCCCTTGGTGAAGGTTCTATCAGCGGTGTTTCAGCGGCGCATGGTGTCCATGATGCTATTATGGAAATGCCAGAAGACAAGCTCCTCACTTCGCCTGAATACAATGTTTTGCGCAATGAAGGCATGGGGCATGATGACGCGAAGCAATCTCTTGCCAATAGCGTTTCTGGATACGCAGGGGTAACAGCAGGTGGGGCTACAGCATTGCTTGGTGTTCCTATGGGTAATCTCTATGGCCGTGCCGTTGGGGGTGAAGTTGGAGAACGTCTTGCAGGTACGATGGTTAAGCAAGCAGGTGGGGAATGGCTAGAAGAATCTGGTCAAAGTGGTGCCGAGCAAATAACACAGAATGTGGCCATGCAACGCGTGGACCCAAGCCTTCCTACCATGCAGGGCGTTGGTGAAGCCACTGTCCAAGGCGGTATGGCAGGCTTGACCATGGGCGGTGGTATGGGGCCTGTGGCGCATTATCGCGGTAAAGCTGCTAAAAGACAACAGGAGCAGGTAGAGCAAGAGGCTAAAGACAAGCAGAAGCAAGCTGAAGAAGCACGACTTGCGGAGGAACAGGCACGGCTTGCAGAGGAACAGCGGAAAGAAGAAATTGAACGCCGCAATGAAGGGCAAGATGTCAACCTTGGCTATGCAGATATGGAACCATATACAGCAATGGAACCATACCAAGACAGCATCATAAACGACACAGAATACACAGAAGGAGCCTTTCTCAAAGATGATAAGGCTGGCTACGGCGAAGGCTTCCTTAATATGGATAGCCCCACGTATCTTGGAGGAGCCACGTCCCCTAATGAAAATTTCACCGTAACACAGCCTGCGGATACATTTGACAGCAAAATCATTCCAAATCCTGCTGGTCGCTTTGGCTATGGTAACGATAAGTATTTTTCCCACTTTGAAGCAAACAGCATCCGAGACGAAGCTAGCGACTTAGTCAAGAACAAGGGAAGCGTTGACCTTCTCGCCGCTACAAGACAGCAGGAATCCGTCACAGGTATTGCCTCAGGGCTTGATGGTGCGGCATTTGATGGTGGCTTTGCCTCTCCTTCGTGGATGTCCCCCCGTCCTAATCGTAACGAACTCTCGCAAGCTGGGGCATTCTCCGTTTACGCACAAGGGATAGAAGAAGGGGAAAATCAAAATGATCCCCCTACACAAGGCCTTGAAACTGAATGGAACGAACGCGCTAACGCCATGGGGCGGCAAGACCTTGTGGGTGATACTCGCTACCCTGCTCACCAGCCCATGAATTTTGGCCCTTCCCTTGATGACCAGTGGAACGCTAGTGCGCGTGTGGGCAATACACCACACCTTGCGGACAGTGGCGCACCTGTGAACCTCGATGCCGAATGGCAAGCCATGGCACAACAGCAAGGCATGCCCGACTTGGCCATGGGGATTGGCGGTATTCCCTCTACTCCTCCTGCAACACAGCGTGGCTTCGTCAATACACCAACGCCAACACAAGGGCAGATTACAAATATACAGCAAGCTCCGCGTGCGGACACCATGGCGCAGGCCAATAACCTTGGTTTACCGTCGCCTAATGTTACGCCTTCACCTCAGCAAGCCGTGCCTCAAGTCCCTTCGTTTACAAGTGCTCCTTCGCAAGGCGTGCGTCCTATTGCTACGCCTGTGGCAAATATGCCAAGCCCACAAGTTAGTGCTAGCGGAGGGATGGTCTCGCCTTCTATGGCTACGCCTTCAGTCGCACCTATTGCAAGCGATGGCGCAAGTTCTCACGTTGACGCTCCAGTCTATCAATATGCACAAGCAGCAGATAGCCCAGAAGCTCCGCGCATCTCGAAAATCGCTTATGGTCGCGATGGCAATATCAAGCTTCCCAAAGGTGGTAATGTACCATTCCGCTATGCCCTCATGGAAGATACCGAAGTGCAAAGTTCACACTTGCCTGACCGTGGTTTCCAGAAAAATGAACAATACGAGCTTGAAAACGAACGTCGCTACCATGATGAGCCAGCCTCACAGGAAAAGGTTGTCACCAACGCGGCGACATTGGACCATGATTTTCTCTTATCTTCACCTGATGCAAACCATGGCGCACCTGTAGTTGATAGTCGAGGCAATGTCATTGGTGGTAACGGTCGTGCTATGTCTCTTAGCTTGGCTTATGGACAAAGCAAGGAACGAACAAAGGGCTATCGCCGCGCACTTGAAGAAGACGCACAAAGCTTCGGTTTCTCGCACAACGACTTAAGGAAGTTCAAAAAGCCTGTACTTGTGCGGATGCTTGATGACAAGCTTAGTCAAGATGAGAAACAAGCCCTTGTTACGTCCATGAACGACGACTTTAAACATGGCAAAGACCGCCGCGCATCAGGGAAGTCACGCGGTGACCGCTTCAGCGAAAAGACACTCAAGACCTTGGCCGCTGATATGCAAGACAGCGAAAGCCTTAGGGAGTTTTTCAGCTCTCCAGAGTCGCTTACGACAGTCGAGAATATGTTTGCAGACGGCGTGTTGCTGGATACGGACCGTAACGCTTTGTTAGGCAGTGACGGCTTGCTCAATCCCGATGGTAAGCGGATTGTGGAAGAAGCCTTACGTGGTCGGGTGTCGTCAAGCTATGAAGTGCTCGCCAAGCTTTCACCTGCTGTGCTTGGTAAAGTTGACGGCATCATTCCCCATGTTTTGCGTACGGAAAATGTGGGCGGCCCATGGGATATTAGTCATGACGTGCGCGATGCTGTGGACCTTGTTGTGGAATTTGAAGGTTCTGGTTCCAAGAATTTTTCTGCATTCGCTGATACGGGAAATATGCTTCATGACGACAAAACGCCAAGGGAACGCTATTCACCTGAAGCAGTCTTGATTGCTGACAAGCTCTTGAATGACAAAAAAGCTGATGTAGTAAAGTCCTTTAGCCAATACGCATTCAACTCTTCTCTGTCTGGTAACGCCAATGCCTTGCCCGGTGTCGGTAAATCTCGCTATGAAGCCTTTAGTGAAAGTTTTGGTGAGCTTCCTGAAGATACGCAAGAGATTGTTGACAAGGATAGACTTCCATCTCAAGGTGAAAAAAAGGAGCAAAGCAATGTCCATAACGAAAGAGTACATCATGAGCGAAGTGATGAAACAGTGGAAGGAGAATTATCCAGACGTGTTCGAGAGGAACACGGAGAGCGAAATCCAGAAGGAAGTGGCGGCACTAGCCGTAGCGACGCTGACGGAAATAGATTACGAGATGATGGTGGGGACGAGCCAAGAGGAAGCTTGGCAGAAAGCAAGACCGCTGTTCGTGACAAAAAGGCCACAGATTTAGAATTAGAGCAAACTAAGAGTTTTAGAGAAAAATTAGCGATATTAGATAGGAGACAGAAAGAAAAAGAAAAGTGGTGGAAGCTCTACGACGAAGCCAAAACAGGTCCAGAACAAAGAGCGATTGAGAAAGCCATGTACGAAGACCTTTTGGCTAAGGCGACACAGTCTGGTGATGAGAATAGTATTAAGTCGTACCAAAAATCACTTGATAAACTTGCCAAGCGGCAGGGATTACTCGACGCGGAAAAAGAATATTTTGACGCTTTTGGTGAGTATGTCAACTACGTAGATGAAATGGTTTCTAAAGGCGTGCCTTACTCTGACATACTTTCTAAAGAAGAATTTTCTCCAAAGTTGAGCGGCACGTATCCAACTAGTTCTGACTATTCTGATGATGTCGAAACTAATAGCTCAAACACCGTGAATTCTTTGAGTAATCTTGTCCTTTCAGTTCCAGACTTAAATCCTGCCGAGGGTACAGGTAGCACCGCTAAAAGCTCAAAAACAGAGGCGTCAACAGCTCATGAAGGCGACGCTTCATCCGTTGAGATAGGTTCTAAAAAAGAGAACAAGTCTTCTGAGCTCAAGGATTCTGCACCACAGGAAGCCGCGGAGAAAAAGACCGAACCCGTCGAGCAAGTTAAAGAGGACACTCAAGACGAACCTGACGTGGACGAGTCTCTTGTCACGCCTGAAAACTTCGCCATAACTGAAGATGTAGCCATTGGCGAAGGTACTGATGGCCAGAAAATCCAGAACAATATTGCGGCCATTAAAATAATAAAAGCCCTCCAAAAGGAAGGCCGCAAAGCTACGCCTAGCGAACAAGCCTCCCTTGCTAAGTACGTAGGCTGGGGCGGACTGAAGACCGTCTTTGATGTCAAGAAAGCTGACAGCAACGACATGTACGGTCGCGCCCAGCGAGAGCTCAAAGAGATATTAAGCGCAAGCGAATATGCGGCGGCCAAACGGTCCATACAGGACGCACACTACACCGCTCGTGGTGTTGTTGAAGCTATGTGGCGCATGGCGCGTCACCTTGGTTTTAAGGGTGGGCGCGTCCTTGAACCTACTGTCGGCGTGGGTAATTTCATAGGCCTACAGCCACAGGACATGGCCAATAATTCAGAATGGCACGCTTCGGAGCTTGACGCTATCACTGGTGCTATTGCTAAGGCACTCTACCCTAACGCGAACATTCTTGCGGCGACGGGCTTTCAGGATGCCCAATTTGCCAATGGCGTTTTTGACCTTGCCATAGGCAATCCTCCTTTTGGTAGCGCGACAATCACAGACAAACAAAGACCAGATATTTCTGGTATGAAAATCCATAATTACATTATCTCCAAGGCAGGTACGCACCTTAGAGAAGGTGGCGTTATGGCCATGGTTGTGACGCACAGATTTTTAGACACCGCCAATCCTGAAGCGCGTAATACTCTTGCCAAAGATTTCAATTTTATTGGCGCGTTCCGCCTTCCCAATGATGCCTTTGCAAAGAGTGCAGGTACTGAGGTTGTGACCGACGTTATCTTCTTGCAGAAGAAACGCGAAGGCGACAAACAAGGCTCCCTCGCATGGCTCGATACTGAAGGCCATATCCAATCAGCAGAAGACGGCGACATTCGTGTTAACCGCTACTACCAAGAAAATCCTACTCATATTCTTGGCCGTTCCGCCATGGATGGCACTATGTATGCTGGCAAAGGCAACGAGTACACCGTACATGGTGATGGTCGTGACCTTGGTAAGGCAATCGACAAGCTTATAGAAGGTCCCTTTGCCAATCTTGCAGGTATCATGGAGCGCACAGACAAGGACAACGATGTTGTTCCTGTCATGCTTGCCCAAAGCACTTTAGCCATTGGTGATATGCGCCTTGCACAAGATGGCACAATTGAACGCCGTGAGATGGACGACGAACAAGGGGCGGTTATCTCGCAGATTACCCCAGAAACGCCATGGGGTGACGATGCTAGCGGATGGTCTGAGGTAAGGGAAGCCGCTGAAGAGCTACGAGATGCCCTCAAAAATGGCACCACTGACAAGCTTCCTAAGGATTTTAGGGGCCGTTTCAACGTTGCTTATACCGCGTCACAAAAGAAAAAGTCGTCGCCTACCAAGCTTGAAAGTGCCGTCTATCAACTCGTGGACGACTTCTTTATAATGGACACTATCCGTTCATACAGGCCGTCATGGACGCATGACAATATCATTGCGACACTCAAAGCCGCTGAGTCTCGTCGCCTACTTGGCCAGTCGCGCTATGACAGGCTCAAGGGCTTGCTTGGTCTACGGAATAAAACACAAGAGCTTATCCTTGCTGAGAAGTCCAACGCAAAGAATATGGAACAGCTCCGCAAAGAGCTTAACGCCATGTATGATGCCTTTGTTGCCAAATATGGCTTTGTTTCTGACCCCAAAAACCTCTCCATTCTTGGTGGCGACATTAAGGCAGAAGCAGGTCTTGAAGCTTCATATGAAAAGGAAGTCACCCTTGCCATGGCCAAAAAGAGCGGAGGCAAGGCACAATCTGCAAAGGCTAGCAAAGCTGATATTCTCACCCAGCGCGTCAACTTCCCCTACAAGCCAATCAGTCATGTATCGTCATCTACGGATGCCCTTGTGGCCTCTTTATCCGAACGTGGTGCTGTTGATATTGAATACATGGCGCAAATAACGGGAAAGGACACTGACACCGTTATTAAGGAGCTTAACAAAGGCGAACACCCACAAATTTTCCTTAACCCTGAGACAGGCTTATATGAGGATGCAGACAGCTATTTGTCTGGCAATGTTCGGGAAAAACTGCGTACTGCTCGCCAGTCTGGCAATGAAATCAATGCAAAAGCTTTGGAAGCTGTGCAACCAACACCTCGCACCAAAGAGCAAATATCGCCTGATATTCGTGGTTCATGGATGCCTGAAAGCGTGTATAGGCACTTCCTTGAAGCTCTTGGTTGTAAGGGGATGCGCCTTAGCGTTATCCCGTCCATTGGTCGTGTGTCTGCTGAAGGTTCGTCAAATGTAGCGTTAAGTGACTTTGGCTTACAGTTCAAAGACGATACCGTTGACGTGTACCGCATTTTCAACGCCGCAACGTCTGGCAAGTCTATCAATATTTACGTTGAAGGCCCTAACGGTAAAAAGGTCAAGGACGATAACGCCACACGTAAGGCCAATGCCCTTGTGGAGCGCATGGCCAAGGTTTTCAAGGCGTGGGCCTTTTCTGATGAAGTACGTACGGATATGATTGTTGATGCGTATAATGAAACCATGAATACGCACGTAAAGCGCAAATATGATGGTGAAAAATATCTTACTACAGTCGGTGCTAATCCATCGATTAAGCTTCGCCGTATTCAGAAAAACGCGGCTTGGCGTATGCTCCAATCCAAGAATGTCTTACTCGACATTGTCGTGGGGGGTGGCAAGAGCTTCACTTTCATCACTGGTGCTAAAGAGCGTAAACGTATTGGCCTCTCTAAGAAACCTCTTATCGTTGTGCCTAACCACATTGTCGGGCAGATAGCCCAAGACTTTTACCGCATTTACCCAGATGCTAACGTCTTGGCCGCAAGCCCTGCTGACTTCACCAAGAAAAACAGGCGCAAGCTTTTTGCTCGCATGGCCACAGGCGACTATGACGCCATCATTATTGGCCATTCGTCCTTGTCCTTCATCGAAACACCAGTAGGCGACGTAAGGGAAGTTTTAGAGGCAAAGAAAAGCCAGCTCGCCCTCGCCCTTGACGAGGCACGCGCAAATAAAGAGAGTAAGCGGACTCTAGCCCAGATGGAGAAGCGCATTGAAAGCTATGATGCCAAGCTTAAAAAGCTTCTCGACCACAAGAAAGATGCCATGTCCATTGACCTTGAAGACATGGGCGTTGACTATATTATTGTTGACGAGGCGCACGAGTTCAAAAACCTTGAGTATGCAACGGCTGGTGAACGCGTTGTAGGCATGAACGACCCTAACGGGAGCAAGAAGGCTTTTGACCTGTTCACCAAGCTTAGAGGTATTATCAAGCGTGGTGGTGGCGTCACCTTTGCGACAGGTACGCCTATTTCTAATAGCCTTGTTGAGATTTATACCGTCATGCAATATCTCGCGTATGAGGACTTAGAGGCGCGTGGACAACTCAATTTTGACGCATGGGCTGGTGCTTATGCGGCTACGGAAACACGCCTTGAGTATACGGCAACGCAAAAGCTTAAGCCTCGCCGCGTTCTCTCTAGCCTGAACAACTTGCACGCTCTTCGTCAAATATATGAAAACTTTGCCGACATTGTCACCATGGACGACTTGAAACAAATTTATGCAGAAGAAACGCGCGAGTCCAACAAGAAGCATGGCACTAACAAGCGTGAAGAGTTCCCTGTTCCGAAGGTGTCTGGCGGTGGTAGAGTTCTGAACTCTGGACCAATCACTGAGGCGCAAAGCGAGTACATGGACTATCTCGTATCTCGCATGAATGCCATTGAAGAACATAAGGGCAGTAAAGAGTATGCGTCCATCGACAATCCTTTGTGGGTTATGTCTGATGCGCGAAAGATGTCACTAGATATACGCATTGTTGACCCAAGCAAAGCGCGTGATGAGAACGGTAAAGTTGCTCGTGCGGCCAAAAATATCAAGTCCATTTACGATAAGACCAGTGCTCACAAGGGCACGCAACTTGTATTCTGTGACTTGTCCACACCAAGCAAGAATGCGGTAACGGATGCCAGAAGGACCATCAAAAAGACTGCTGAGCTTGTGCTCGGTAAGAGCGAAGCCAAAACCTTCTTGGGCTTGAATACTGATGAAACATATGCCGAACAATGGGAAACATTAAAGGCTAAGGCTGAAGAGATTGGGACAGCTGACCCTGAAAAGCTTGAAGCTTTCGAGAAACACTTTTCAAGCCCAGAATGTGTAGACGCCGAGTCCGACATGGTTACGGCTGATACTGGCTTCTCCGTATACGACGATTTGAGAACTGTCTTGGTTGATTCTGGTATCCCTGAAAATGAAATTGCCTTCATTCACGACTACGATAGCCAAGACAAGAAAAACGAACTCTTTGCCAACGTTAATAATGGTGCTGTACGTGTTTTGATTGGCTCGTCTGCTAAAATGGGAGCTGGTACAAACGCGCAAAAGAGACTTGTGGCCTTGCACCACATGGACGCACCATGGCGACCTTCTGACGTTGAACAACGTGAAGGCCGCATTATCAGACAAGGCAATGTCTTATTTGAAGAGGATCCAGACAAGTTCCAAGTGGAGATTGTCGCCTACTCCACAGAAGGCACTTCCGATACTGTCATGTGGCAAATCCTCGAACGTAAGGCACGAGGTATTGAGCTATTCCGCAAAGGTAACACTGACAGCATTGAAGAGGAAGGTTCCGACTCCAACCAATACGCTGACTTTATGGCCTCCTCTACGGGTAATCCTGTCTTCAAGTGGAAGCTTGAAGCAGAACGTCACCTGCAAGAAGTTGAAGCAGAAAATAACGGTCTTCTCATGGCAAAGGCAAACGCTGTTCGCTTCATGGGAGGATACGCAAAGGCCAAGAAAGATGTAGAAGGCGACATTGCCGCGCTGAAAGGTCTGAAGGTTGACCGTGTGACTTTTGGTGAAGCCAAGGGAAGCATGGACGACTTCGACAAGGCCATGGAGAATGCCCAAGCCAAGTACCAAAAAGAATATGCTGCATGGTCAAAAGAAAATGACGAAGCAGGTAGAGCTTATATGGAATGGCTAGCAACACCTGTGGGTAAGCGTGGTGCTAAACCTAAAAAGCCAGAAATGCCCAAGAAGCCGACTATCCTTCACTCTGATGTGCTTGCAAAATCCGCTTATGCTCGCATCATCAATGACGCGCTAGATAAGTCCGCCTCCAATAAAAAGGTGACCATCTCTTTTGGCGACTTTGACGTTAATATCAACCCTCGCGCACAAGCAGGTGACAAGCATTATCTTTGGGCTGTGGAAATTGCCGTGGGTGACCGTGTCTATACCGTAGATTTCACCACCGCCAAAGCGGCCAAATCTGCGCCCAGAATAGTTAATGCGCTCAATCCACACGCTATCGCAACTATTCTTAATGATGAGCGTAGAGCTTCTGATATGCGCCTAAAGCGTCTTGAACGACAACATGAGCTCGCGAACAAACATAAAGACATTGTCGTTGATACAAGCAAGCAGGATACCGCGCGTGATGAAGTGAAGTGGCTTGGCTTGCAGGTAAGCCTTGCAGAAAAGCGTGCCGACATTGCGCGGTCTGGTGCGCCTGTTAATTCGTATGTCATGAGTGACAAGGGACGTGAGTTATCGACTACGTATGCAGAAATGGGGGAAGCCCAAAGCTTCGTAGTCGATGGTAAGAAAGTCAAAACTACAGGCGTTCAGGTTGGCGACTATATTGATGCCTTCATTGTCTCCAGTGGGGAGAAGGTCATTATTCAAGAGAGTAGCGATGCCAAGGGTGAAAAAAGTAGAAAGCTCATCTATGAACCTTCTTCCATGAAAGGCAAAGAAGGTAGCCCATATGCCTCGCTTGCTTCTCACCTTCCACCAGACACAGCAAAGAACCGTGGACTTGACCATAAAAAAGTTAAAGTATTGGTTGAAGGATTGAGCGCGCGAGCTTCTAAGGCGACAAAAACAGAAGTAGTTCAAAGTTTTGAGGATTTGCCAGAAGAGATACGTCGTTACTACGTTGGGAAAAATACGTCCTCCATTGAAGGCATGTATGACCCTGCTTCGCGCACTGTATGGCTTGTCGCTGACAATATCAGCAGTCTTGACCGTGCAGGTGAAGTCTGGATGCACGAGCAAATTGTCCACAACGGGCTTCGCAGTATGATGGCCCCAAGTGAACGCAAACGTGTTCTTGCCCAGCTCTTCGCTGAACTTGGCGGCGTTCGACACAAAGGCTTGCAAGCTATTGCCACAAAATATGGCCTTAAGCCTCTTGAAAGCTACGAAGACCGCCAGCTTGTCATGGAAGAATACCTTGCATCACTGGCTGAAGCTCGTGGCCAGAACAAGATGAATGCAAGTGAAAAGAGCGCATGGAAGAAGTTCGTGGATGCCGTATTGAAGGCTTGGCATAGAGTGCTAGCCCGTGTCGGCGTGAAGTCCAGTATTGGAGCTGTACATGTGGACGCCCTACTCTGCTCCCTTGAACGCTTTGTCATGGACGGCAAGCCAGCTGACCTTGTGGCTCCGTATAGAGCACCGAATGCGTATATGTCCCCTGCCATGGCCTCCGTGACACTGGAGCAAGGAAGTGTGGAAGAGCGTCTTCTTGCCTCGCTGTCTAAGGGCAAGATTATGACCATGTCCACAAGGCTTATGGGAGAGCTTGCTGAATACATTGGTATTGACCCTACTTTGAAAATGAACTTCAAAGATGGAGACTTGCGGCTCATTCAACGCATATTCTCGCTTCCACACTGGATAGCTAAAAAGCATAAAGCCTTTGCGGCTCTCTACGAGCGTCAACTTCGCCGTATGGATGAACGAGCACAGGCACTCAAGACCAGCCTTGAAACCGTCCCAAGCCTTTTTGGCAAGGATAGACTTGGTGAAAAGGATATGGACAGCTTGCGCAAAATTCTTTGGGATACTGAAGGCAAAGCTGATGAAGCCTTGCGTGACGTAACAAAGTTCAATGAAACAAAAGATGAGAAGGGCCGTGTCTTTATCTCAGTTGAACCATCGTTTTACACAACGTACAGCCGTTGGGTAGATGGTCTTGATGCTACGGATGCCGCTAAGAAAGCTCTTATTGAAATCCGTAAAAGCCTTGATAATGACCTTGTCGTCGCCCATAACCGCATGGCCTCTATGGGCGGTGTTCATAAGAACATCATCGACAAGTTCAGGGGCGACATTGGCCGTGTGCCGAACTACTTCCCACACCATCGCTACGGGAATTACTACGTAAGAGCTACGGTCAACGGCAAAGTTGTTTATCGCGAACACTTCGACGCAAAGACAGATACTCTTGCCAAAATTCAAGGAGCGAAAATTAAGAAGGCGCATCTTAATAAATACCCAAATGCAGATTGGGAAGTTGGCGACAACGTACAGCTTTCTGAGGAAGTCTTTGGCTCTCCTGTTGATACCAATGCCATGGTGCAAATTGTACAGCAAGCTGTAGCGAAGTTGGACGGAGAAAATGCCCAAGAGATTGAAAAGCTTCTCATGGAAGGAAGCGCAGACGTTCTCAAAGCACGAGGTTGGGGAAGCCATGGTATTAAACGTCAAGGTATTGAAGGCTATGAAAAACAAGACATTATCAAGGTCTTGTATGATTATAAATCTGGTCTCAATGGTTGGCTTACCAAGATGGATGCGGCGAAAGATTTTGCTGAAGCTTTGGATACTATCAACGCCAAGGATACGCCTGAACTATGGGAATATTCCAAGCAATATGTGAATGATATGCTCCGCAATAGCGACAAGATTGACCGCACTGTGGGCAATATCAAAGCCGTAGCTTTCATGTGGTATCTTGGCGGCAACATCAAAACAGCCATGGTCAACTTGACGCAAAATATCGTTGTGGGTGCGCCAAGGCTCGGTATGGACGTTGCTGGTTCCACCTTACGCTGGCTAGATGCTTCAAGAGATGCGCTGACCTCGCAAGTCACGGGTGGTAAAGGTCTCAATGACGAAGAAAGCCGACTCATTCAAGAGCTTTACGGCGAGAGCGTTATTACTGATGCCTATATGGAAGAGGTCCGTGGCTCCATTGGTGGCAATTCAGCAGGTGCGCAAATGTGGAACAAAGCCATGAAGATTATGGGGTTGCCCATGTCTTCTGTGGAAAAGTTCAATCGTGCAAGCCTTGCCCTTGCAGCGTTTAGGGCGGCTAAAGTTGGTGCGCTCAAACCTCATGCACGTACAAAATATGGCGTCGGGAAGGACGGGAAAGCTGACTATGAACAGGCTAAGGCTTTTGCGGCTGAAATAGTCAAAGATAGCCATTTTGTGTACGGTAAAAGCAACTTGCCTAGTGCTTTCCGCAGTTCAAAAGCTGGCCGCATTGTTTCAAGTATGTACACCTTCCGCACGTTCAGCCATAATATGTTGAATATGTGGTCTTGGGCACTCAAGACTCAGGGCAAAGACGGCAAGGTTTTCTTTATGAAGAGCATTGGCGCGACCATGGCTTTAGGTGGCCTAACGGCATTCCCGTTCTACGCTACACTGACAGCTCTTGGACAGGCTCTTAGTGATAGCGACGAAGAGTGGACGGAAGTCTTGCGTAACTCGCTATGGGAAGACGACTTGCTCCGTGACGTAGTGTGCTACGGTGTGCCTTCCTTGGCTGGCGTCAACCTTGGCGGCAGTCTCAAGATGGAAACACCTCTTACAAGCGGCGTAAGCAAGGGCACGACACCACAAGAAGTTTTGACCAATAGCATTGGCGACATTCTCGGTATTCCGTATGACCTTATGATTGTGAAGCCGTCTAAGATTATAGAAGCGCGTCGCCATGGCAACGATTGGCGCATGGTTGAGGCAGTACTCCCCGTTGCACTGAAGAACGGCATGCAAGCTTGGCGATTGTACGACGAAGGCCAAACAACCATGTCTGGCAAGCCTATCAACTCCCCTGCAACGTCTGGTGCTCGCAAGCTTTCCGAAGCTGAGGCCTTGGCCAAGCTCTTTGGTTTTCAGCCAACGAGTAGTACCAAGAGTTATGACGCGTACAAGTCCAGACTGTTTGAAGTGGACGCTCGAAGCTCCAAGCTCGATGAGCTTACGGTCATGGCTCTCAAGACGTATGATACAGGTAAAGCTGATGGACGGCTTGAAGCCATGTCGGAAATGAGAAAATGGAATGAGAAGATGGATAAGGAAGGACGACGACACATGATTATTAGTGCTCGCGATATTGAGCGAAGAGTGAAGTCGCGTCGGCGAGAAAATAAGCCCACAGCAAAAACGCTAGAGGCCAAGGAACGCCAACAAAGAGTGTGGGGAATTTAGGTAGGAAAAAAAGGAAGGAGCAAGGGTCCGTCTTGCCTTTAAGAAAAAGGTGGACCTTTGCTTTTTTTGATGAGAATGTGCCTTTAGTTTGTGGCACATTTTTCTGGCACATTTTTAGCCTATTTTTGGCACATTTTGGCACATTTTAGCACGGTTTTTAATTTACTTTATCCAATAATATCAAATACTTAACTATACGTACCTACGCCTCCTAAGCGATAGGCCGCAGGTTCGATTCCTGCTAGGCGCACCATATCAATAAATCAGAAAGCTCCATAAGTGCTCTAAAGCCCTATGGAGCTTAACTTTTTTCATTTTTTAGTGCTTGCGTTTGCTCATGAATAGCCGCTGAAGCTCAGCATTTTTACGGTATTTTACACGGTATCGGCATTAGGCTGGAAAATCGATACCGTAAATGAGCGCAATTCTTTTTGAGATCAGATACTTACCGCAAGAAAAATAACCGTTTCAATACCGCAAACGGTATGGCTTTACGGTATCGGCATTGATTTATGGAGCAGCTAGGCAAGGAACAGCTACGCAAAGACGCCCCTATGGGAATTGACTTAAGAAAAAGCTACGACGCCCTTGTGCGGTAAACTTGGCGCAATACCGTAAAACAATACCGTAAGACACGGTATAGCGTCGTAAGAATCTTCCCGACAAGCTTCCAGATAAAACTAACGACACCGCACACGTCGTATATGCCCTGAAGAACGATTTTAAGCGCCATGGCCAGAACATTGAGCGCTATTACTAAGAGTATGCCGTACGCGATGATTTTTATAAAAATATCTGAGCATTGATCTAAAAATTCCATGCGTCACCCCTCTTTCAGGTGCGGCGTAGATAGCGCAAGACCACACCCGTCTAAACACCCTACTCCGTCCCACGAAGCATACGCAATATTTCGCGCTGCGTCTCAATTTCGCCCTGATATAAAAGACACATAAGCTTGAGGTAGGCCGTGTCCTTCCCTGTGACTTGGGCTTCACGACCTGTAGTTTGGGATTCACTAATAGAAGCTATATATTCAGAGCGCAAAATAGGTGGCACAATAATCGGCATGTAGCCTTTCTGGATAAGGGCCGCGTTCATGGCCAGACGCGCAACACGGCCATTACCATCAGCAAAAGGATGGATCGTCACGAGCTTCAAATGCAGGCGTACCGCAAATTCCACAGGATGCAGCTTTTCGCGCTCTTCTGTAATCCAAGCGTCAAGTTCTTCCATTTTAGTAGGCACGGTATCCGCTCGTGGAAACGCAAAACTTGAACCAGTAACAAAAACTTGCTCTGTACGGTACGTGCCGGCCGCACTGTCATTCTCAAGGCTGCCCTCAAGTAGGCTATGCATGGTCAGCATATTGTTGATGGTCAGCGCATCAGTTTGCAGAAGACTGAACATATAATCATACGCCTTGGCGTGGCCAATAACAGCGAGGGCATCACGCAAAGGACGGCCACCTACGGTCAAGCCTTCCTCAAGCAAAACCTTCGTTTCAGACTCCGTATAGGAAAAGCCCTCAATGGCGTTGGATGTGTAGGTCAGCCCTACGCGGTAATAATCTCGAATATGAGGCAAGAGCTTTGGGCCGAACGGACGAAAGGTGTCCAGCTCATTTTTGAGGGCAGTAATACGGGTCAGCATGGCCGCTCCTATCTATAAAATACCTATAGGTAATAAGGCTTGATTACCATAAAAGAGGCGCAACGGCAAACTGGCTAAGCCCACTAAAATCATTGAAATTATTAATTTTACACGCAGGTTAAAAAGTTCTTAAATATTGTCGTGCATCACAATAGTTTGCATTTACTGAATTACTTTTACCGTCGATATTACTGGCTCAAGAAAATATCCCTGTGTCACTTCGCCATCTACGCCAGAGCTGTTTCTAGTAGACACCAGTGCGGCTGAAAGCAACATACATACAATATCCTTAGACATATCTGGTTTACATTCCATTGTATCCAATACTGGCATGCCCTCTTTAGTTGTCGATGCAATCATGATTATTGCATTATCATTATACACATTTTCTAAAAGATCTTTAACGATCTCAAGATTGTTTTCAATTAAATCTTTTTCCATGAATGTCCTCCCTTGTAGGCTACTTATATATTGATAAAGGTATTTGTACATACAATGCCGCTATCTTCCTCACCACGCGACTCTGAAATAATCCACACTATACCTATCCATCCGCACCCATTCCCCTTTGAAATTAAGGCAAACGGGTATGAAATTTTCCAATCGACCTCTGGCAAAACGCCAATCCCGCACGATCTTTGCGCTTTTATCATCAGAACCACCCCACGTTGCAACGACTTCTTGTGCCCACATGCTTTCAGGAAGAATTTTTTGACTGACAGGATCCATAAACATTTGCTCTGGCATGACATCCATATGGCGAACCGCTACATTATATACTGGCAAGGCTCCTAAAAATGCTCTTCTCGCAAGGGGT
>JAWXUA010000007.1:0-38683 GCA_044433065.1 Pseudomonadota bacterium | reverse complement strand
ACATCGTTTTCAAAAAAGGCTCGGCCAGCTTTCCCCGAAAGAGTACCGGGAAAAACTGGCCGCGTAATTACAGATAGGGGGGGGGACTTTTTACTCTGTCTACTTGACGGGGAGCAGATCAAAGGCAAGAGGCTGTTCCTCAGCCATGGGAATTTCCACGTTTTCCTCAAGCGCATTGACGTACGACATGGTGAAATCCACCAAGGTGTCCGCCGATGGGCGGTCAACGAGGCACAAAAAGAGCGCGTCGGTCACTTTTTCAAAGTCAATCTTGCCAAGTTCCACAGTCAAAGGCGTTGGGTCGTAGACCGCTTTCAAAAGGCGGAAAGTCAAATCTTCCGTCTGGTGCGCTGTCCATGTCACAGCATTGGAGCTGGAGAGTAGTACGCCAATGGTGTAGGGTTGCGACGTGACCCACTGGCCATCATTGGTGGATTTACCCACCTCAGCCACAGCCACAGCCGTTTCCGCATCGTCAGTCAAAATGACAATGCAATATTCAGTGTAGGCCGTGAGCAAAATAGGCGTATCAAAAACAGCACGCGTCGCTGTTTTGCCGTCAGCAATGATGTCCGTGACGGCAAGGCGAGCAGAACTTAAAATGGTAGTTGACGGATAACCATTGGAGGTCTCGCGGATTTGTACGGTCGTTGCAGACGTTCCAACAGCTGTAAAATAGAGTTCCACACCTGCAAGGGACGTATCACTCTCAAGTGTAAAGGTTTGGGCCAACGGGTCATACGTGTAGTACGTGGTGGTGACCGTCACGACTTTTTGCAAGGTGGTCACGGTCAGCGTGCCTTGACCCACAAAAACAGCCTCACCGTAGGAGCCGCCAGCACCCGTGAATTTCACAGACTTAGAGCCTGCCAAAACGCCAGATGGAATGGTGAACGTACCCGTCAAAATGCCAGCACCATTGGATTTAGTACCCGAAGGAATATCCAAAGAAATGCCGTCAAAGGTCAGACTTTCAAGCGTTTCGTTGTAGGCCATGCCCTCCAATGTATAATCCACGTCAATTTCTCGCAGATATTCAATATCGGAGCTGACGACGCTGACAGTACTGGTGGAGGTGCTCGTGCTCGTCGTCGAGGTATTGCCCGACCCAGTCGTAACTTTGTTGGTTACGGAACTGGTCCACACCGTTTGCGTCTCAGTCCAACGGTCATACGCAGGGTCAAGCGTCACCACAGCAGGCACAGGCTCAAACGACTGGTAAGGGTTCACAAGGCGCGAACCCGTGATAAGCGGCTGCTCGAGACAAGTCTCAAAAATATAAGGCAGTGTGGCGTTAGCAGTGAGTCCGCTAAGCATAAAAATACTGGTGTCCTCAATGGGCAAGGTCAGCATGTCATCATAAATGGCGCCAGTCTGCTCAATGCCTTGGTCACGTTGGGTGTCGTCGGCAAAGGTATCCGTAAAGATGCCAAATTTCTCAGAATTTTCGCGTGTGTTCACGTCGGTCACGAGGGTCAAACGCGCAACGTCGGTTTGCAATGTGTAAATTTGCGATTGCATGGTAGCAAGCGTGCCCATGGCAATGGTGGAAACAGCATCGAATACGGTGTAGCGCGAACTGTCCCAATTCTGGTAAATACTGGCCAAGGCCAAGAGGCCAGAAGGTACGGCAGGAGCCACAGGCGTGTAGTACGAGGCCACACCTTTCACGAAGGAAAAGGAACCGTTCACATCAAGGCAAAGCCTATCAATGCGCGGCAATTTTACCGTATAGCTCACCTCAATGCTCGAATCAGCCACAGCACCAGTGACGGTGACCGTGGTCTCATCAAAGCCATCAATGGCTACCAACGTATTATATTGATAGGTTACGGAATACGTGGAACCCGTAGCAGGCTCATTGACGTAGTCCCCCATGAGCGACCAGTCCACAGAACCGGCATTCAAAAAATAATCCGTGTTGGCCGTATACGTGGTAGTGCCCTGAGATACGGACAAAATCCGCAAAATGGATGAATCTGGCAAAACGTCCGAACAGCCAGAATACGCGCCGTGCGACATGGTCACGGTTTTTTCCACAACGATTTTCACGCGCTGAATGCTATCAACAGGACTGCGATCCAGCGTGATAACTTGCGCCGCATCGCCTGTGGCTGCATGCGGTTCGGAGTCAATGACAAAGAGGTCTGGCTCAGCCGCATAGGTCAAACGACGCGACGTTGTCAGCTCAATGGAATAGCCAGCAACGCGTGCGCGTCCCTCAGCGATGGTGTAGACCTGCTCGCCACTGGATAAATCGGAATCCTGAGAGACCGACATGCCAGAGCAGACATAATAGCCGCCGGCCGAGTCCACGTCATAGGTGGCAATGGCTGTGGTGGTGGAGGAAAGCGTCGGCGGCGAGTCCGTCAAACGTTGCACACCAGAGTCGAGGGTATAGACTGGGTAAAAATCCCCGTCCGTACCATCAGTTTCGGTGTCCGTCTGCCAAGCCCATTCAAGCCAAACCTTGAGGCGCGCCGCACCTTCTTGACCTTGCGCAGGTGAACCAATTTCTTGATTATAGAGGTCTGGGTCATCAAGCGCTGTGATAACGGTCTGCATGCGATACACGCCGATGTACACCGTGCCCACCATGGGGGGAGTCAACGTTGCGGCTTCCACAGTGCGCATAGCACCGTCGCAATACAGCTCGCCAGCCTCGCAAAAAACGGAGTCCGTACCAGTCACAATACCGCAATTCTTGATAATATCGCCATCGCCAAACAGGGCATCGAAGCCTTTTTTCATTTTGGCAAGGCCGATGGACTGCATTTCATTGTGCTCGGATGATTGCCCAGCATGGCCTGCAATCATCAAAAGCTTTTCGTACTGGTCGCTCTCGTCGTAGCGGTCGCGATAATTATTCAATACAATTTCACTCATATTAGAGCCCTTTTTTATTAGGGTGTGTCTCAGGCTGATGCGTACCTTTGGTGATTCTATCCGTTGAACGTAGCTCCAAGATGGATTGCCACGTCACTCGGCAGGGACACCAGTCGTTGAACGTAGTTCTCGGGCCTCGTTCCTCGCAATGACAGTTGCTGGTGGCGGTAGGACACCTTTTTAATGACGTTCTACTTAGCTAAATGGTTGGTATTCAAAGACCACGTTGCCATAAACAGAACCTGTCATTGCGAGGAGTGACGCCCGTGATTAGCAACCAACGGACGCACTCCCTGCGGAACGACGTGGCAATCCATCTTCGAGCTATGCCGAACAACGAGGACCACCAATGCATTTTATTACAGCGAAAGAATAAATTCGTACGAATCCTTACGCGCAGGGTCACGCACAGTGGCAACCTCATGACGCGCAGACAATAACGAACCACCAGAAACGACTTCATCAGGCTCAAAATACAGTTGACCAGCAGGCGCATCCTCAGAAACAACAGTGTCAGAAAAAACACCAACTTCGCGAATGGTTTCCGTGGAGGCATCGCCATAGTCAAACGTCACGCGCATAAACAGATATTGCGTAGGCTCATCGCTCATGGTGTACGTTCCCATGACAGGCGTACCATCAGCGTTGTAGGACTCAGGCAAAGAAATTTCGCCATCATCGTCTGGCGTGACAAAATATTTTACTTGAATAAGACGACGGCCGACTTCGTTGGTTAGGCCCGTGGACTCAAGCAAATTAGGCTGTAAGGTGCTGTCAGCATCCCAAGCTTCATCGCCAGAACCCCAACCGAAATACAATACTTTGTCGGAAATAGCCTTGAGCATGGCCGCGCGGCCGGCATTGGTGAGAGTTGCGTACATAATTACTCCTGATATTCAAATGTTTTAGTGATGAAACATGTATATGGTTGCCATGTTTGCGCATCCCAGTTGCCCGTCCACGTGCTGCCTAACTTTGGCGTCACAATGGTTTTAGAAAATTCATGACCTGCATACGAAGCGTTGCTGCTCCGCGCACAAAGGCTGTGATTTTGCGCTCTCACCATGGCAGCCGTGCTCGATGTTTTTTCAAGCGCATAGCTGTGTGTGAAAAGCGTGTGGCGCGGCGTATTGGCAAGGCTGTTCCACAATCGCGCTGTATGTACAAAATCCTGTAAAATTAAAGTCTTATCTGCGACATTGATTTCACCAGCGATGCCTTGCTCATAGGATTTTCTGCCAACCATGGTAAAAACAGTGTCTTCAAGCAAAGAGCTATGCGTAAAGTCTGCACTGATAAATGCAGGGAGTTTTGTTTTCCACGTACGCGAATCCCAATTGCCAGACCACCGTATGCCAAGGCCGCTTGTGCGCATTGTGTGCAAAAAGTTCTGTAAAATCAGTGTTGTGTCGGCAACATTGATTTCACTAGCAATAATATAGCACTGTGCATTGCGGTAGACGTAGGATGGTAGCGATACATCACCAATAAGCCGAATTGGATACGTATTTTCACGGCAAATACGAGCAGGGAAAAGATAATGGTCACCCCAATAACTATGGTTCCATACCCAGTAATCCCCCCAACGCGCACGCATTGGATGCATATGATGGCCATGTCGCAAAACACGCAATGGCAATTCTTCAAGCAACATCTGTGTATTGCTACCAAGAGACACCGTAATAACAGTGCCATCTGGCATAGTAACAGGCACGCCGCTTTCAAAATCCCAGTAAAATTCGTCCCACGTGCTCTGCGTATCATGGATAATGATGCGCCCATCATTCCAAGGCGAATAAATACGTGCTAAATTGCAACGGGCAGGCTGCATTTCCTTGGCCACTGTGTACGCAGTCATGATGCCATCAGTGGTGGTGGCATCAACTTCCATTTGATACGTGGCCCAGTGCGCACAAGTATGCTCTTCAAGGCTCGCTCCAATACCAAACATGGCGAGGGCCTGAATGATGCTCGCAGGTGTGCCCTTAATGCGATGCCAAGCGATGGAATTGACAACCATGAGCGCAAGCTCTTGGTCCGTGGTGGCCAGCTCGCGGTAATCCACATGCAGTTGCCAGGCTAAGTGCTCAAGCTCAGCTGTGGATAATGGCGCAAGCCCACCGGCGGAGGCCGTAAGCCTCTCCAACGCTGTCAACATGGCGGAGTGCTCAAGGCCAGCCGTCAAAAGAAGCCGCTGATATAAAAGTAAATTCGGTATGGCATGCACACTGGCCAAAAGCGTTGGGTCAAGAGCAAGCGCGGAGGCCGCAATGGTCTTATCATCGCGTATGGATGAGGGCAGCAAAGCCCGTAAAGAGCTGTCGTAAATATGCGCCATACCTAACCCTCTTCGCTACCCAAATACGTCAAGGCTACCTCGGTCTCACGCGCAATCTGGCTAGACTCAAGCTCCACAAAATCAAAGCCAAGCACCACACGTTGCGCCCCAGCTTGTTCCATGAGTGAAATAAGCTTGGTGGGGTTGATGTCGCGTCCTGGTGCGGACCGTTGCCAAAGCCTGTAGGTCTCAAGTGCTGTGGCCACCGTTTCAGCGATGTTGGCGTAAAGACTTGTCTTGCTCTTGGCCAAAGTCCATGAGGCTGTAAGGGAATATGCAACAATATCAGGAGCATTGACCGTCACTGTATCCGTAAGCGGCCGCACGTCGTCGGCATTCACAGCCTCGTACACAAGTTCTAAAATTTCGTCGGTGGGCAGTTCGCCATTTTCCAAAATGGGCCGAATGTCCACAGTGCCAGCAGTGGGAGACCACACAGCAACGTCGGCGATGCTCTGATGCGCAGCCATGGCCCGAGCGCGGTATGCACCCACAGGACCGGCACACGAAAAGGACTCCGACGCGATTTGTGCTCGAGCACGCAAGCTGTCGTCAGACTCAATATCTGCACCAAGGCTTGTGGTCGTGGTATTGGCTGTGGCCGCGATGTACGCGATGGGGTCCACAAGGCTCTGGATTTGCCCAGCCACAAGGCCGTTGTAGGCCGTGCCGCTAGTCTCAGCCGTCACCATGACCGTGACGCTGGTTTCACCTGCAAAAATGATAGCCTCAGCAGTGGTGGAAAAACCCGTTGCACTGTCAGCGGTGGTCACGCGCGTGCCATATGGAATGACCACGTTAAAGGCCAAAGCCTCAGCCAAAGAAAAGGACTGGTAACATGTTGCCGATGCGGCCTCTAATCGCGTGACACTTACAAGGCTCGCCACGTCGTCAAGATGATCTTCAGTGGCGTAGCTCAGCGTGTTCTGTTGCGCGGCGAGGTTGATAAGATTGTTTTGCGTCGCAATGGTGTAGGCAAGCGAGCACAAAAACAGGCGCACGGGGTCGCCGTCATACAAGGTCGTGCCCGTCAAATTCTCGTATGTGCTGATAATTTCTTGCTCAACGTCACTGGTCGAAGCAGGTGCAAAGGTGCTCATAAGGATACCCCGTCGGCAAGCGTAAAGCTAATTTTAGGGTAGAGCTGGCCATCCATAATGGCGGCCGTCGTATTCTTTGCACTTGGGTACTCAATGCTCACAACGCTGACGCGCGGCTCATAGGTCTCGATGGCAGAGGTAAGCAGCGCAATGCTCCGCGCCACAGCAAGCGGACTTGGCGAGTCGATAAAAGCGCCATCATGAGCAAAAGCGCGGTCTAACGGTACAGAATGGGTGCGCGTCATGACGATGCTGCGGATATTTTGCATGATGGAATTGATGCCAGTGGCTCCAATTTCGATGACGCTTTCAGCCGTATCAAGTGTAAATTCAGCCATTACAGATATTCCTTAAAATTGAGGGTCAACGAAATGGCCAAAAAACCGCCAGAGCCGCCGCGTGTAAAACTTTGCGATAAACTATCTAAAATGTAGGTCCCCAAATTCTTGCCAGAAACGATGAGCAACTGGGGCGAACCGTTGCGTTGCAAATATTCCAACGCTTCAAGCTCATCTTCAGGCGTCACGCCCATGTCACGCCGTAAGGAGATAGCCATGGATACTGTGGAAAGCTCTGGTCCCAAATATTCAAGACGCGGAGCCGCACCTAAAACTTGATGCTCAGCATAACGCGATTTGCTCTCTCGCCCCATACTTTGGGGCGTCACTGTGCGCCCATCAGCGGACACCTCAAAAATAATGGAACCAAAAGAGCCGATGATCATAAAAATCCTTTTGGGGTTAGGTCGTTGAGCGTAGCCCGAAGATGGATTGCCTAAGGTTGATGCGTACCTTGAACGTAGCCCCAAGATGGATTGCCACGTCGTTCCGCATATACTTCAGTCGTTGAACACCAATCACGGGCGTCACTCCTCGCAATGACAGTTACAGGTGGCGGTAGAGCATCTTTTTAATAACGTTCTACTTAGCTAAATGGTTGGTATGCAAAGACCATGTTGCCATAAACAGAGCCTGTCATTGCGAGGAGTGACGCCCGTGATTGGTAGACAACGGACGCGCTACCTGCGGAACGACGTGGCAATCCATCTTCGATTGACATACAAAGGCCAAAATCTCCCCACAGCCATCCATCCTACCCCCCAATCACAACATCACCGCTACCACTAATAATCACGCCAGAACCACCACAATGCTTGGTGGCATCCCCAACACGCACAGCAGGTATGCCGTTAATAAGCACCGTGCCGCTCCCTGCTGAGCACTCCCATGAATTGCCACCGCAACAGGCAGAATGCGTACCAGCATCACCAACACGCAACGCACCTTGGCCATTGATACTCACGTTAGGGCTACCACTGGTGGCAGGGCCCGTGACGGAATGCGGACAACAATCACGACCATGGCTGTCAGATGGACAATGGGCGTTGTCGCCTACTTTTGCGGCTGCTGGCATAAAAAGCTCCTAGTTAAGTGTAATTGTACCACTCTTAATGGCGATTACAGACGGCGTCACAGTGATAGTCGAACCACCAACAGTGAAAGTCATTTGCGTTTCAGCCGTAGCCGCAATGCTCGCACCAGAAACAACGTCGATATTGCCTGTCGTTGTCATTTTTGCGGAGCCTTTGACATCAGCCACAAGCGCATGCTTTTCACGGTCATAGTAGACAGTAGTGCCGTCGCTGTACCGCGTGTAATCAAGATACGCCTCCACATCTTGCGGAACCGTTTTGCTTGAATAACAAGCACCCAAAACGACGCCTTGCTCAAGCCCTTGGCCGGCAAATAAACAGGCCACAGGCTCGCCAAGGTCAGGAAAGCACTGTTTTTGGTCTTTGAGCGTTCGGTCTTGGAGCACGCGGAGTGGCAAGGAAACCATGTCTTCACCGTCTGGTAATTGCACGCGAACGGAACCGTCAGCCACATTGACCTCGGTCACCACCCCAAAACGAAGCGATGCACCGCGGTTTTTTTCTAAGGCTTCAAGTCGCCGTTCTATCTGTGCAAAATCAAACATCAATACTCCAAAACAGAACGAATTTTAGCAGAGCACGTGTAGCCATCGCCCACACGGTGCTCCACAGACTCCACAAAATACTGGCCAGAATACGAACCAAATCCCGTGAGCTCTATGGTGATACCTGCCAGAAAATAGGGGTGGCCCATGATTTCAAGACTGCCAGTGCATTCAGCAGTATTGGCTTTGCGCAAGCTCTTTTGTGCGAGCGTCTTGGCCTCAGCTTCGGACTCAACGCGCTGATTGACGAGCAAGTTTTTCGTACCTGTGGCCGATGCCACATTGCCACTCACATCATACGTCGCCGTGATGGTGGTCTCCGTAGACGGGTCAAGGTACGAAACAGAGCACGTGGAATAGGCTGTGCCATGACTTTTGCGCGTAAATTGGTACGACTTAGGCGAAAATTGACCGCCGCGCTTTGCGATGGTGAAGCTTGTGGTCTGCGCGTCAGCATCTTGGCCGTCGTACAAAGCCAGCTTGCCGTTGTGCACCTTGCACATAACGCCGCGCTCATTGGCCAAACGCGTAATAAAAGCAAGGTCACTTTCTTCGCGCTGATCCATGCGAGCGAACGTATACGTCGGAGCCGTATACAAAAGCACAAGGCCATATTTTGTGGCAACTTCGCTGGCCATACGCTCAAGGTCGTAGGCTTCCCAAGCCTTGGTCCGCTTGGTATCGCGCAAATCACTGTTCAGCGAGGCACTCACAGCCTTGATAGAAATCTTGTCAGGTGGTCCGTTATGCTCCACAGAGTCCACAACAAACGCACCAAAAGAAAGCGAAAGACTTTTGATATTGTCCACCCAGTTAAGACACGTAACGGCCGCTTGAATATCCGTGCCTTTTTCAGGCGCCCAAGCGTCAGCCCATTTTCCGTCGCGGTCGTGAAGCTCAAGCTGAATGGAGTCAGCCTTGCCAGAGGCATTGTCGGAATAGGAAAAGGACAAAAGGCTAGGTGAAATATATGAGGTTGCATCGTGCCCTCCAATGGTCACGGATACATCCGTTCGGCGTGCTAAATCCATGGCGGCAAATCCTTTTGTTCAACAATATCATCAAGTTTCGACGCTTCAGGCACAAGCAAGACAACGCCAGCAGGAAAAATCAGCATGTCCGCTTGGTCAGGATTGAGGGCTAAAATATCCATCATATAGCCCTCTTGGCCATAAAGTTTATAGGCGATGCCGTCCCACGTATCCCCCTGAATGGTGCGATAGCTAGGCATAAGCGAGCCTCCGCTGTTCGTCCACGATGCTTGAGATAAGACGCTCAAGGTCACCGCGCCGTGCCTCAAGGGCAGAGCTCACGCGCTTGGCAAAGTCTGCATCGGTCACGCCGTTCATGTTGACGGAAAAATTCACGGTGGTGTTGCCGCCACTGGAGCCGAGCGCGGCAAGCGTTGTGTCGTCTGGCATTCTAGACATACCAAAATTAGTGGACATAGCGGACATCTCGGACATAGGAGTAGCCGCGCTGAATGTCGAACCAGTGTTGGAGCCTCCAGAGGTAGAACTAGACGAATCATCATCACCAAAGCCAAAAAAACTACCAACAGACTTGAGTCCGCCCCATAGCCCTTCAAGCTTGTCCATCGCCCATCCTACCTTGTCGCCGATGAACGTAAAAACGGTATCGAAAATATTTCGTACGGTTTCACAGTTATTGTAGAGCAGCACCAGACCCGTAACGAGACCAGCCACAGCCATGACCACAATACCTATGGGGTTGGCTGTAAGAGCTGCATTTAATGCCCATTGTCCAACAGCCATTGCTTTATTTGCCGCTGTCAATGTCAAAGAAACGGCTCGCTGTTTAACCATACCAAGTGTTGCCAATGTGCTTTGTGCATTGAATAAAATCATAGCAGCACGAGCAAGATGAATACTGGCAGAAACACTTTTGTAGGCAGCCATGCATCCAAAAATAACTGGACGTAATAAAGTGAAACCTACAATCGCACCAACAAGCACAGAAGTGAGTGTCTTATTTTCCCCTGCAAATGTGGCCATACTTGAAATGACAGGCCCCATAACTTCAAGAACGCTAACAAGAGGCGGCAAAACATTTTTTGTTAGTGTAGTTGAAAGTTCAGAAAGGCGATTTTGAGCGATAATAAGAGCATTGGCTGTTGTTTTACTACGATTGGTGAACTCTTCCTGCATAGCACCAGCATACGCTGTGCTATCACCTGCAATGGCGAGATTTTCTTTGAGTAAGTCGAGCTGGTCCAATAGTGGAGCAATGGCCCCCAAACTTTCTTTGCCAAAAATTTGTTGCATAATGGACAACTGTTCGGCTTTGGGCAGTGTTTTGACTGCTTCCAAAACACTCAAAATAGCCGCAGGTGCGTCCTTTTGCATAGACTCTGCAAGGGCAACGGAGTCTATGCCAAGCTTTGCAAAGGCTTCACTTTGTGTCTTTGTGGCAGCAGCACCGCTTGTCATAGAAAGAATGAGATTTTTAATGCCTGTTGCGGCAATCTCTGGTGATACCTTCATGCTTTCAAGAGTTGCGGCAAGGGCTGTCATAGGCTTAGCCGCAACGCCGCCCACTTGGCCCAGACCACCAACACGTCGTACGATACTTGCAATACCTGCTTCGGTAGCTGTGCCCGTATTTGCGTACTGGTTCATCAAATCAAGCATGGAGCGCACTTCTGGCATGGCCATGCCAAGAGCAGTGCGATAACCACCAATGGCATCTGCGGCTTCTTCGCTGGACATACCAAAAGCAACGCCCATATGCGCAGCCATGGTAGCAAACTCTTCAAGTTCTTTGGTCGAAGTCATGCCTTGTTGGCCACCAACCGCAAACAAATTGGCAAGTTCCGTATGAGCAAGAGGAAGTGTTCTTCCCATGCGTAAAACAGCTTGCTCCATTTCGTAGTAAGCAGGCGTTAGCTCACCCGTCTTACTGCGCATACCGTCCATGGTTTTAGCAACATCAGCCATGCTCGACTCAAACTGAATGGCGGACCTAATGGGAAATGCCATAGCGGCAACGGGCACAAGGGAATCACGCATGCGGCTGCGCAAGTTCTTGCTCTGGTCCTGTAACTCTTTGGCGCGATTAATCTTTTTAAGCGCAGATTCAGTTCTAAGCACTTCGCGTGCCGCTTTTGCATGAGCATCGGCATAGTTCAGTACCGCTGGACCATATTGCTCCGCGATTTTCCGCGCCTTGTCGAGTTCACGATTATATGTGCGAACCTCTTTGCCAAAAAGCTCATCATTAACGTTGCCTTTAAGCCATTCTTGTGTGCGCTCAGCATGTTTTGCTTGAAGCTCTGCAACAGTTTGGAATGCTTTGGCTTTGTTGGTGAGCGCAGTAAAGCTTTGTCCAGTGGCTTTAATTTTTTCTTCCACTGTACTAAAGACATTGTTCACAACTGGTGATAACGTAGCACCTACAACAAAACCAATACCAAACTCTTTCATGGAGCACCTATGCTAAGCGGCCTTTTCGACTCGCTGCTTGTCCTGCTATCATTTATGATTGCAGGAACTTGCATCATATTTGTGTGGGGATTATTGTTTACCTAGCCTTCTGCATTCCGATGGATTGCAGAACTTCACTGCCTGCGCTAATCCAGTCTGTGGCCTCATCAACACTGCACGAAAGTGCTTCTTGCAACGTCATGCCAGCCACATGAACCAGACTACACGCCAAATTTCTGGCGGACTTCTTCGGGATCAAGGCCTTGAAATCGCAATATTTCGTCTTGCAGCTTCCGATAATCAAGCATATCGAGCAAAATTAAATCTTCACGGGTAAGCCCTGTCAGTAGAGCAATCAAGAGCACTTCCTTTTCCACAGAACCATCTTGCCCACATTTGAGATTGTCCCCCAACGTGGGGCGGCGCAACGTAATTTCAGTAAGCTTACGGTCTGGTAAGGTGACGGGATATTGAAGCTGAACGGTCACAGTCTTTTCTTGCATTGTGTTCTCCTAATTCATACCGAGGTTAGTGCGAATATTCGCCATATAATCCACACCTTTGACTTTGAAGATGAAGTTGAACTTATCAAGCTCAACCAAATCCGTACCACCTTGGCTAACCTTAATGTATGAGACTTCAAGCTCCGTCTCAGACTCCATCTTCTTGGCAGGTTCAAACGAACCAAGCCCGACGCTTTTAGGCGACGCACGCATGAGCACTTTAATGGCAGTGTCTTCATATTTGCCCGTGCCACTGTCATAGCTTTGAATGCTACCGCGCACGTCCAAATGATGAGCTTCCATGATAAGCAACTGGACAGCATCGGCCGTAGTGGTATTCCACGTCAGCTTGGTGGTCATGGAACCAAAATGCCCTTGGATAGGAGTATCTACTTCACCAGCAATGCCAAGGCCAGACAGTGACTCTGTCATGTAGTCAAAGCTTGGCAATTCAATAGTAGCAACGCCAAGTAAAACATTGCCATCTTTATAAATACGGGCGTTGGTCAAAACCGACGGAATAAGATTGGTAGATGGTAGAGACATGCATGCTCCTTAGAACAGTCTAGAGAGATTAGGAATACAAGGTAGACAAATAGTCTGGGTCATATTCAAGCGTAAACACAATTTCACGCGCAGCAGATGGCGGCGTGAAGTACACATGAAAGCGCACAATGCCGTCCATAAGGTCAAGGGTAGGGTTGTCTGCATCTTCAAAAGTGACACGACCTCCAAGAATGAACTCACGTGCCACAAGACCGTTCAAGAAAAGCGTAAAGACATCTTGCACCGTTTCAATCATACGGCGTCTGAGTGGTGCAGAAACGTATTGCCATGCTGTGAGCACAAGTATGTTGGATAGCCAACTAAACATGCGCCGAACAGGAATAGAGGCATCTTTCACATCGCTATTGCTAGGGTAGGCCGTTGTTTGGTCGCCCCAAGCCACAAGGCCCCCAATCATATTCAGGCCCGTCACAATGCCTTGGCTGTTTAAATACGCAGCTTCAGAAGGGCTCAAGAAAAGCTCATTGCCAGCATGGGTCATGCCTTCCACAAGCAAGCTTTGGTTTGACGGAGACCAGTAGGGAATGTCGCTATTTGCTGCATCACGCTGACCAATGGCACCAGCCAAGTGAATGGAACCAGGCTCCACAACGTCATCATAAAGGCCATTGCCGTACATGCAAAAAAGGTTTTCGTTGATAAGATTATTAGTGTTCAGCCAAGCAGGAACATCACTGTAATGAGTGACGGTGTCTGGCACATCAAAAATACCTGTGGCTCTAAAATAGCCTGAGATATTGACGCAAGCCGTTCCAAGAGCAATGGCAACAGTCGGATCAGCAGAAAACTTTGGTGCCAAAATTTGCCCAGGAACAAGACGAAAACGTGGGTAAACTTCTTCCACAAGAGCAAGGCCAGTACGCCCAGTGGTGCTTGTCTTACCAATAATATCTGCACTTGCGACCTTGCCGACGTCGGGATTGCCGTCATCATCCACATGCACATCAGGGTCAAAAACATTGATGGCCACAATAGGCGCACATTTATAGCGTGAAAGATAAATCTCTGCGGCTTGGTAGAGTGTGAAATCAGCCTTGCTTTCATCGTCACTGGGCTCGCCAAATTGCGTCACAAAATCCGTCATGGAATAAATGAGACAAGGCTTGTTAATGGGCTTTGCTACATTTTCTGCAAGATTGTGCACTGGGGCCGTGCCGATAATAACGGGCATGGCCGCTTCAGCCGTTGTGGTGGTCACAAGGGAGGTGGCCACTTCTTCAATAGTAATGCCGTGATTATACGCCATGGTTATGCTCCGTAGTAAAATTGTGCTCAAAACCTTTATAATCCCATACAGATAAAACAAATGCTTCCGCATAAGGACTTTGTTGTTCTAAGGGGCGCTCCCAAGGTAAAAGCTCGCCCTTGTCTGAACATAGGAGACGATACCGCTGGCTAAGTGGCCGCGTAGAAAATGGCATGAGTGCATGGCGCACAGCATGGGTGAGGTTGGAAAGTTCGTGTGCGGCTTCTTCGACTTCGCGGCTGTACACGATAATGCGAATGACCAGCTCAACCTCACTCATGCCATCAATATCTTTGCCACCTTGTTCCTGAATACAAAGACAAGGTACAGCTTCAGGCTCATTACGCTTGCGCGGAGGAACGTCACCAATGAAAATTTTAAGCGGCGCAAGCTCTTCTTTGTCGCCAGCACCACGGCAAGTGCGTAAAGTCGTGCCAACGGTCTCGGCCAAGGCGTCTTTGATTGCGCATTGCAATAGGTAAGGATGACTCATCTTTTTCTCCCAATTTTGCCAAGACGGTATTCCACTTCATGGGCAAGCGTTTTTTCAAATCGCTCTTTAGCGTGACTGAAGCCCAGCTTTTGCACTTGTTTAAATGTGGAAAAGTATTGAACTGCAGGGCCTGTGGCAAAGTAAAAATTGTTTTTCTTTTTTGAGTTTTTCCTTCGATGAACAAAGCGCAGTTTACGACTGTCTTGACCGCGAATAATAAAGCCTTTTGATAGTTGGCTGGTCTCATCGCGTGTGCGCGCTCGCTCGTTTGGTCCCCATTTAAAAGCAGAAAGTGACCATTGAGCAGAACGTCTTTTTTTGCGCGCCGTGATACGGTTTGGGATGAATTTGTATTTGTCAGCGAGTAAAGGTCTCGTACTAATACGAATACTTCCCATAATGGTATCATTGGACCACTGTTTATTGCCGCGCGTGTTCTTGCAGTACATTTGCGGCTTTGTGATTGCCTTGTTAATGATGCCCTTTTCTAGATAGCTCACCGCTTTGATTTCATTGGCAACTTCCTTTTTTAGAGTTGTCAACGAACGCTTCACGGATTGCCAAAGAGCACCGCGCACCTGTGTAGGAAACGCCTGCAAAGGAAGCAGTGCCTTTTCAAGGTCCTTAGGGCGAACATTCAAGGCAATCATATAAAACTACGAATACGGCCGTTGTAGATATAAATACATAATGCCGTGACTTTTATGTGTGCCAACAACTACTTGCCAACACTCATCATCAACGAAGATCTCTTGCCCTTCATTTGGCAATGCAATGACATCGGAAGGTACAAGCAAAATTTTTGTGTGCCCTAATAAGGCAAAGGAACTTGCATCGTTGATGCCATTGAGATCTGGGCTAGATTGACTTGCCAAAGTGTCATCCCAAATTCCTACGGTTTTGACGCCATCAATGGTGACATGCTCGCCAAACTCAGCAGGATTCAGAAAAATGGCGACATCTTTAAGCATTTGCTCGCGTAAATTCATGACTACCGTCCGTTTTTTTCGAGAAGGGTAACGCGCGTATGCATCGTATTCATCTTCTCTTTTTCTTCATTATGGGACTTCCACAAACGTTCCACAGACTCTTTTGATGCATAGTTAGACGAACACTCGTCACGTTGGTCGTCATGACTCCCCTGCATTTTCTCAATTTGCAATTCAAGACGATGATGCAATTTGTCATGAGAACGCCAAATATATCCGAGCAATGCAATCAAAGCTAAAAGTAAAAGCTCAAGAAAAAGACTATTATCCATCATATCACCTCTAATTGCATTGCTCTTCAGCGTATTCCATCCACAATAATAGTTCAGCGGCCTCATCTAATGGAATGCAGATATACTCATCACCAACAATGGCATTAGGAGTCGTCGGCATCGCTGGAAGAGGCTGATTTTCCCCCAAGTTGACGCAGCCACTCAGCACCAGTGTTAGTGCGCACAGCAACAGCGCGAGCCTTGATTTTGGCCTTTTGATAGATGCTAAGAAATGCATTGACCGCATACACAAACGCCGCAAAAAATTTAGCTATTTCCATCGCTGGAAACAGTCTCGCTAACAGTTGTACCAGTTGTAGCAGTTGCAGTATCCGTAGTAGTGCTGGCTGTCGTGCCAGCCGTACTGCTCGCAGTGCTTGCATTGGTGGCGTTGCCAAAATTCAGCGCAATCCATTGCACAGCCTGATAGCCGTAGGTATAAAACGTGCTCGAAGAGTCCGATGGTGGCGTTAAAACAACGGCAAGGGCGGCGCAAAACGCCACAAGACCTGTGACATAGACAAGATATTCTTCAGGAATAAGTGCCTGTAATTGTTCCATGATATTTCTCCTTTAATGCGTTCGCTTCAGCCAACCAGATAAATGCTGACGTTGGTTGCGTTCGCTGGATGCAACATTGATGTAGTGATGAGCCTGCAAAACGTTGAGCACATGCAAAATTTCATCGTTTGAACGATATGCGACCACATCTGCAAAGGCCAACATGGTTTTAGGTCCAAGCGCGCCATCTTCAACAAGGTCTTTTTCAAAAATGCGTTCGCCATCAATGTAATTCATGGCGTTACACATTTTCTGCAAATACCTGCACGAGGATGAGCGCCCCAAATTTACAGACTGCTCAAAGAGTTCTGCAATAATATCCGATGGCAATGCGCAAAATTGCAGAGGCGCCCACCACACATCAAAATAATATTGTTTAACAAGGTCGTTCAATCCATCAATTTGTGCGAGGTGTTTACTAAAAGCGCGTGCGCTCTCGGCAAACGAGCTATGCACCTTGGCCGCATCGATGATGGGCCAACCTTGCCAATTGGGCCAAAACTTGCGGCTAATCCCTTTGTAGGTCTCGCCGCCTTTGTCATAGGAATTGTTGGCGTAGCCGCCTTCGAATTGTTCGAGGGCGGCATACGCTTTTTCAAAATCGGCATGTGCTTCAGATGGCATTAAAGCACCTTGGCGCAAAGGAAGGTTTCAGGACGACGTGCCCACGGAAGCGGACGCGCTTCAACCACAAGGAATGTGCCAGATGGGTCATCTTGGTCAAAGGTCTTGGCAAAGAACTGGGTTGGGCCAGTGCACACAAGGTCAAGAGGCCGTGCGTGCTCAATGACGGTGTCAGCACTATTGGAGCCAAGCAAAATGCTGTTAGGGTCAAGGTAGCTCACAGGCGTATTGGTATTGTCTTTGACTTTACCGGCATAAGTCCACACGTTGAGACCGTTCCACGTGCCCTTGAATTTGTTTTGTACACGCGGTGTGAGCGAGCCAAAGTCGATGCGGCGATTGTCGTAATTGTCTTTCACATCGACGTGCCTGAGGAAATTGCTCCACACGTTCTTGCCTACAACGAGGTCCGTAGGGGTCTGGCCACTGCTTTCTTCTATGCGCAAAACCCAGTCTTCCACATTGTTCAAAATACTGGAGGTGGAGGCAGACCAAAGCGCATTGCCAGTCAGCGAAACTTTGTGGTTGGACGGCATGCGGTTATCGAGCTCGTACATGGTGACATTTTTGCCATCAACTTTGTCCACCAGCTTAACCTTGCCCGTGGTCACGATTTGCGAGGTCATATATTCGATGGAATTGTCCACACGGCGACGCAACTCCAAAAGGTCCTCGGCAATTTTACGCTCGATAGGGTTGGCTTCTTGCTCATATGGCGTGTAGCCAACGCCATTTTTAATCATGTCAGCCGCTTGGTACGGTACTTTCATGCGGAAACGCGGAGCCTTGACCTGAACAACAGTGCCATTGCCAACTTCCACAATACGACCGCCTTCGTATTTATTGACAACAGGCGCAAGGGTTTGGTCTTCGGTCTTGATGTGCAGCTCAAAAAGCTCAACATTGCTAGGGGCTTGGTGATTGAAAAAGAGGCTTGTAATCAAGTCGTACTGCGGCGCCATGCGGTTAATGACGCCGACCAAAACACGAGGGTCAAAATAATCTACTGGCATAATAATTACTCCACAAAAATGCCGATTTTGCGCAATGCGGCAACGGCGGCAGCTTGGTCATCGGCAGAAATGCCATCAGCCCACGTCAGGCCATCAGAAACGGCGGCGCAGTGGACGTAGAGCGTAGCCCACGCATCACCTTCAGCAGGGACGCGAACATCACCTTGCAAAATGCCGAGAGGTTCCATGTTGGGGTATTTGCCGTATAAAAAGATTTTGTTGGCTTCCACAGTTTCGGTTTCGGCAACAGCATTGTCATCAGCCACGTCTTGACTAGCATCGTCCGTATCCAGCTCAACTTCAGTGGCCGCAACAGTCACGCCAATAACAGAGCCGGCAATCAGCAATTCTTCTTCGCCGCTGGACGACAAAATAAAGCGCTGGGTGATGACAGGGTGCTCAGCCAAAAAAACCTTGTTTTTAAAACCTGCAACAGTTTTCATGCTTATGCTCCTTGGGCCATGCGAGCGATGGCCGCCTTGGTGTCAATTTCATCTTGCTGCTCAGCAGTGGGAGCCTTTGCTGTCGCGCTGACATTGAGTGGCTGAGGTGTTGCATTAATCACCGCGTTTAAAATTTGCGCATGGCTAGCCGGTGCTGATGGTGCAGATGGTGAAGGAAGGGAACCATCTGCACCACCGGCTGCACCGGCTGCACCGATAGGGGGTGTTTGCCCAGCAGGAGCAATTTGTGTGGTCTGCATAAAGGGAGCCATGGCCGCGAACTGCTCTGGCGTAACATTGTTGGCCACAAGGCCAGCAATTTTCGCGTGGGCGTCATCGCCCAGTGCTGCTTTCACGAGGGCCAAAGCGTGATTTTTGCCTTCAAGAAGGGCCTCTTTTTTGGCCTCGCTCTGGACTTGCGCAAACAATTCGGGATGTTGCGCTTTGAATTCTTCAAAAGTCATATAACCTCCATGACTGAAATTTTTTAGAGCCTCAGAAATATCGTTTACAAGCTCACTCACAAGCCCAAGCTCTTTGGCCTTGCTTCCTAAGAATGTTTGGGCATCGCCCCATTTTTCAGCATCATCAAGTGATAGCCCCATATTCTTGGCAACGTCAGCGCGAAAAAGTTCGTGCAAGGTCACGGCTTGGGCGCGGATATGTGCAGCAGACTCATCATCCAATGGCGTGTCTGGATTGCCCACAGCTTTCCATTTGCCAGAGGTCAAATAGGTGATTTTATAGCCTATTTGCTCATTGAATGCGCTTCTATCAACATGGCGAATGACAACGCCGATACTGCCAACCATAGCCGTCTCAGTGGCGAAAATCTGGCCAGTAGCAGAGGCAAGCCAATATGCGGCCGAAAAACAAAAACCGTTGACGAAAGCACAAATGGGTTTTGTGGCCGCCATCATGGCGATGGTGTCGCCCAATTCTTTGCACCCGACAGCCGAGCCGCCATTGCTGGACATCACGAGCATGACGCGGCGAACGTGTGGGTCAGCCATGGCCGCGCGTAAATCAGCGCGTATGTCATCATAGCCAAGGCTAAAAAAGGATTCCCACGAATGGCGAACGCTGCCATGCACAAGCGGCTTGTCTATGGGCAGCAAAGCCACGCCATGTTCTACAGTGTAGCCGTGTTCTGGTTGAGCATTGTCGTCGCCCAAAACACCTGCTTGCGCTTGCCCTTGCTCTTGGTATGCGGTGAGGCGGTCAAAAAGCTGGGCCAAGGCGTTAGGCTCAATGGCCCAAAATAATTGCTCAAACATCAGTCTTTGCCCTCCTTTTCGCCGTCGTCAGTATCGTCGTCATTGTTATCATCGTCTGGGGCGTCGGGAGTGGCAGATGGTGAACCACTCCCGACAGGGTCACCGACGGGGGAGCCGACAGAGGAGGATGCGGTGAGTTTTTGCAGACGTTGTAGGCGCTCAGCTTCCTGCTCGCGTGTGTCCATAACGTCCTCAAAATCTTGACCTTGTTCGGAAATAATTTCAGTCAGCGTTTTAAAGCCAGCGTCATGCGCCAAAATATTGGCGTTGACCTCTTTGACGGGGTCCACATAACCGCGAGCTGGTCCAATCCATGTGGCGTTGGTCCAAAGCTTCAAATTTTCGTAAAAATCTGCGGAGCCTTGAGGTAAAACGAGCAGACCGCGTAAATACGCTTCTTCCATGACCATGGAAAAAATGGGCTTGCAGTACGCACCCACAAACCAATCCCGATACGTCATGTACACGCGCCAAGCTTCGAGCAATGCCGCGCGAGCTGAAGAGTAATTCGTCTTAGAAAAGTCTTTCAAAACAGCCTCATACGGCAGGTCTACGGATGCAGATACCGCACGTAAAATCAGCTCACAGAAATTCAAAAAATTTGGCGATGGCCGCGAGGACTCAACGCTTTTGATGCGTTCATTTTCGTTGAGGTATAACAGCGTGCCAGCCTCGACGTTCTGGTGATACATTTTCTCACCATTGCGGTCCGTCATGGTCTCAACGTAGCCAGGTAGTGCGACCGTAGGGCTTTCCGTCTCAACAACCATGGGCATAGAGGCCGCAGCCACTTGGCCATAAAGTTCGTGAGTAATCGCGTCAGTCAAATGGCGAAAAAGTTTCATGGCCGGCGAGAGTACCGAAACACCCCGAATTTGTTCCTCATCTTCCTGCAAAAACAGGTGGAAACAGCCGCGCCGATGGGCAATCCATGCAGGCACTCGCGTATATGAAGACGAGGTCAGCGTGCGCATATCCACAAAATCAAGCGTCGTGGATGGGGTGGCGATATAATAATATGTAGGCTGGCCAGCATCGTTAATTTCAATGCCGTCACGCACGTAGGGAGAGCCTAAACAATCCGCTGGCGTTGACAAACGTTCTGGCGCGACATCCTGAATGGTGAGAGCAAAGCGGCGACGCGTATCAGTCGCGTTAGCCACAGGAACATGGAGCATCTCGCCATCACGGAGCACAGACCGAAAGCCCATGCGTTGCAACTCGCTAAAAGAAAGTTTGCCTTTGGCGTGACAATTTTCGCACCATTCATACCAAAGCCATTCGATTTGCGTAGAAATTTCACGGGCCTCTTCGCGCGTGATACCGAGCAAACGCCATGGCAAACGCGATTGTGGTGTTAAGCCTGTGCCAATGACATTGCTCACGAGGGTGTTAACAACAGAACGAGCGGCCCAGTCATTGACGTACAAGTCGCTAGCACGGTCTTGAATAACGACGCGCTCATGAGCGACGCTATCGCGATGAAAATTTTTAGGAACGCGCCACTGGGAGAGCGTGCCGCGATACGTGCCTGCATCGCGTGAAATTTGTGACCGACGGCCTGAGACGCGAAGACTTCTGCGTGTAATGGTTTTCATCGCCGCACCACCATGCGCACGCGCTTAGACCCAGAGCCTTTACCTTCAAGAATATCAAGCTGATTGCTGAGATATTCAATTTGCGCACGAATTTCAGGCAAGTCGTAGCGCGTCAAGGTTCGGCCCTGAATGGTGTATGACTGTCCCGTGGATGCGGCCCTATAGGCGGCCTTCCAAAGTGCGAGCAGCTCTTCAAGTTCTTCTTTTTTCCATCTGGTCATGACCTCGCAATTAGCACCTATAAAATTGCATGTCACGGAACAGACGGAACAAACGGAACAGACGGAACAAACGGAACAAACGGAATGAAAAAAATGAAAAAAATACAAAAAAAGCCACGCTCGTAAGCATGGCTTTCAAACTTTATATTGCATCAGGTAAATTGTCCTATTTTGGCGGTGGAACCTCCGCGTGTAGGATGCTCAGATTTCATGGCAGTCCTCCCAGTCTCTATTCATAGCCTTGAGCAGGGCACGACAATCCTTTTCCGTAACATAAACTTGTTTGCTCACGGTGCGTGATGACGGCAAGGAACCGTTGTTCACAAGGTCATAAAACTTCGTCCTACCACAACCGAGCAGAGCACAGGCTTCGCGCCAAAATAATTTTTTTTCCTCAGCCATGATTATCTCCGTAAATTGGCTAAACGGTTTTCGATACTGCGCGATCCACGCGTTGCTTGCGCCCGTTGTGAAACTTGTTGTGCCGCTTTTCGATTTGAACCTTGTGTCGCTGGTTCTGCCATATTCCGTACATTCAAAATATACGCAAGAGCCAAACTCATGACCTCGCAGTCCCAAAAGTGGTTTGGCTTCCGCTTTGGATTTTCCCATCCTTGCTTTTCATCGTCCCATACTTCGGCGCACATCTCTTTAGAATATTGCTCTAAACTTTTGCCGTCGTTGCAGTGGAGGTGAAAAGCACCAGGATCTTCAGGTGCGATGGACAGTTTATGCGACAAGTCACTTTTGAAAAATGTGGTGTCACATCGCCAGAGATTAAGGCCGCCAGGTATGCGAACTTTATTCCCCCGTGCGTCAGGAAAGTATTCTTGCGGCGATGGTGTATAGGGCTGTGCTGATGACCGAAGACCTTGCCACGGGAACACGCGGCCACGATGGCGCAACGCCCACGAATAAACTTCCTTGGTACGATTGCCCATGGCGTCAATCATGCAAGCTCGAACTTTATATTCATGACCGTCTGCATCGCGGTACACATTGTCCCATAAGATTTCATCCAGTGCCTCAAACGATGGCGCAACACCAGACTGGATAAGCCAAGACTCTTCCTTCGAACCGTAGCCAAATGCACGGATAGTATAACGAAAATAGCCTTTTTCAGCACTAGAACCTTGGGTGTCCACACCTGCAAGCAAACAGGCAACGCGGCTATTACCATCGACAAAGCTAGGTACAGCTCCTCGAGGACGATCATCGCAAAGCGCAAGAATGCTATCCTCTTCGCGAGTGGCGAACTGCTCAACCCATGGCTCAGCGCGGTACTGGTTGTAAAACTCTTTGACATCTTCCATGCGTCCAGACTTTTCACACTTGAGATACGACCAAGCAACCTCAGACAAGCTAACAAAATAGCTGTTCCAAGCAGGAAGGTGAAAGCCAATTTTAGTAGGGCTGTACTGATGCAAGTGGGCAAAGAGTTCGAGACCACTTGCACGCTCAACCCAATAGCCTTTGCGAACGGCAAGGTCACGGTCAGCATCGGTCCAGTGCGCATCACAATGCATACAGGTATACCATGCAAGGCGGTCTGACAAAACGCGCTCAGGGTCCACTTCGCTATCTTCCTCAGCCTGTGGCCAGCCGATATGCTCAAAGTCCATACGCTGGGCCGTGCCACAAAATGGACAAATGACATAGTAATCAAAACGTGCATGAGCTTCTTCGGTGAAGGCACGCCAGATAGGACCACCTTCCGTGGTTGGCGTTGAAAGTTTGAAGATGAAACGACGACTTTTCCATGTTGTGGTCCGCTTTTCTGCAAGGCTTTCTGACGTAGCTTCGCGCTTAACATTTTGATATTTATCAAGTTCATCTAAGATTAGGATACGAATAGGCTTATTACCAAGACGTGACACAGAACCAGACCACCCCAAATAAATGGGCATGTGCCGCAAGTTAATGCGGATGCTCGACGCGTCATCCACAGAGCCAGGCATGTATTTTCTTAGGCGTGGCGAATCCTGCAACATGGGCAAAATACGGTCCTTGGAGTTTTCCTTAGCCGTAATTTCATCGGGAAAAACAACCATGGCAGGACCTGGTGACATTTCAATCATTTGTCCAAGGATATTCAGCCCTGCTTCAGAACCACCTGTTTGTGGCGTTTTGCAGAGGATGACAACTTGAACCCCTGTGTGTCGTGCTGCATCCATGATACCCACAAGGTACGGTGTAAAAAGATTTTGCCATCGCCCTGGGAGCGAAGACATGCGCACTACACGCCGTTGCTCCGCCCACTGGCTGGGACTCAAATATTTTTGGCGACGCATGACAACACGCTCGGCACTGGACAAGCTATAGCGATAGATGCCGCTCTGCCCACCGCCCAATCCAGTCTTGGGGGTGAGCAGAGCTTTACGCATAGCAGTCGGAAGCCAATGAAGCGTGTCGCGAACTGTCGCAACAATACTTGATTTTTCTTCTCTATTCTGTGTCGAAATCGACACTTGATAGGTCTGGCCCTTCTGCAAGTTGCACCTCAATTTCTAAAGGTTGCGCATAGCGATTACTGCAATCGTCAATAATACTTTCTACCAGTCGCAGAAAATGATGAGCAAGCTGCTGATCACCGCCCACAGACTGTATGCACTCCAAAGATTGCGCTTCAAATTGTGTTTTCAGCGCGGCGTTAAACGTCACAGCGCGAGCCGCAAGTTCCTGATCCACAAGGTCACGGGGAATCAACTTGCCTTCTGCGGTATCCGCAAGCAATTCTTTGCGCCGTGCTTCAGCTTCTTTGATGCGCACATCCGCTGCATCTTTGCGTGTTTGCAAACTCATAACCTTGCGGTTTACATGAGCTGGCGTCTCACTCATGGGCAGCGTCGTAGCGTATTTGTCCACATCGTTTTTTTTGAATCCCAAAGACTGGTCACGACGAAGGAGGCCACGATTAATGTCCTTATAGAGCTTTGCTTGGCCAATCTTACGACCTTGCTCTTTGAGATACAGTAAAACGTCTTGAACATCTTTGAGTGTAGTTTCAGTATTTTGAGTCATTCTTTGTGCGCCTTCGAGCATCTTTGTTGCTCTTTGTAAGGCCGCAAGATTGACGTTTGATGCGTCTTCAGAAACAGCTTTTTTAGCTGCTTCTTTGGCTTTGAGTAAAACGGGGATGTCTGTCCCCTGACTCTGTTCGAGCATGGCATCAATCATTGCGGCACGGTTCGTTTTATCAACCTCTGTCGCCATAATGAGCCTCCTAAGTAATATTTTTCATGCAAGCCTCACTTGACTAAACGGTCAAAGTGAAACTAGGTTCTCGGTGTTGTTGGCGTGAATCTAGCTTCACCCACAGCTTTTTGGGGACGGTACTGGTACTACCGTCCCCTTTTACTTTTTCACGATGATTTCATTACACGGCATAAAAACAACGCCGTGGCCATAGCGAGTAACTGCTATTTGCCAAGTTCCGTCGCTTGCCAAAATAGGTGGTGATGTTGTCCATGTGACTTCACGGCGTATAAGACCAAACTCATCATAGCCGATGGGAATGCTTACGCGCGTAGCATATTCCATATTCGGCCTTGGTGAACATTGAGAAAGAGAACCAAGAGCCGCATTAGCAAGTAAGTTTGCAAGCCCAATACGATCCAAGAAAAGTGGCGTACCTTCTTGCGTATCGTGCCACCGCCTATCAATGCGAACACGAAAGAGACCTTGCTCCCCACCAAACAGCACTGCATCTGCCAACTCAAAACGAACACGCTTTGTGCCAACCTTGACACTAAACGAAGCGCAAAAAATACGCTTGTCTGTCGTGCTGTTAGTCATGAGGAATATCCTGCAAGGTTGCACCGTCTCGTTCGCGTGTGGCCACAAGATCTGTAAACTCTTGCCATCGCCGTATAATGACTTCGGCAAAGCGCGGATCCAGCTCCAATGTATAGCAAGACCGTCCCAAAACTTCACACGCCATCAAAGTTGAGCCAGAACCGCCGAATGGGTCGAGTACAATCCCTCGCAGTGGGCTAGAGTTTGCAATCATGGTTTCAATGAGCGCAACTGGTTTGGTGGTAGGATGCAGGTTTGAACGAGCTGGGCGAGGAATATAGATGACTGTGTTTGGTACTTCTTCAAGCAAAGCGTCACCACTAAGGCGGTAGAGCTTACCGTCCAAAAGAAGCTGATATGAGCCATCTTCCATGGCAACAAAGTGCTCCAACCCCTGAGCTTGAATAGTTTTCTGTTTACGATTTCCGTACCACTTATGCGCCGCACCTGGTCTCCAACCGTACAGAATTGGTTCGTGTTGATGATGGTAGTCTCCACGCCCCAATACAGCAGCATTTTTGCACCAAATCAAGCACGAGGCCAGCTTGAACCCTGCGCTCATGAAAGCACGTCGAAACGCCATGCCATCGCCAGCTTCAGAGTGCGCAACATAGATAGCACCGCCTTTGGCCAAAGTTTCAAACATAATTTTATGAGCAGCATTCAAAAAAGTATCAAAGCGTTCGGCAGTCATTTTGTCATTTTTAATTTTGCCAGCCTTACCCGAATAGTCCACATTATACGGTGGGTCCGTCCACACCATGTGCGCAGACTTGCCATCCATAAGGCGACGCATATCAGCGGCACTGGTGGAATCACCACAGAGTAAACGGTGACGACCTAGAAGCCATATGTCCCCATCGCGAACAAGAGGCTTGTCAGGCGTATCAGGCACAGCATCAGGATCTTTATCACCTTGCGGTACGAGCTCCATAAGCATGGCGTCAATTTCGCGTTGTTCAAAACCCGTGAAGCTGAGGTCAAAGTTCGCGTCTACGAGTTTTTGCATTTCACGCAAAAGAGCATCTTCATCCCATGTTGCCCATGTTGCGGAACGATTTACGAGGATACGAACGGCTATAATTTCATCAGCAGAAAGGTCAGCAATGACAATGACGGGAAGTGTCGAGACACCCATGGCAAGCGCGGCTTTATAACGCAAATGGCCATCAATGATGGTACCATCAGACTCCACCAAAACGGGTAACAAAAAATCGACACGCTTCAACACATCAGTCATGCGGCCAACGGCGTGGTCATTTTCACGCAGTGGATTGTCATAGGTGTGAAGTCGTTCAATTTCCCAATATTCTATAGCTAGTTGGCGCATATTATACCTCCGCTCGCATGTGTTCGGACAAAAGAAATTCCACAATACATTCTGGGTGACCATCGCATGATTGGAAACAACCGCAATCCTTGCGCCTGCTCCATTGAAATTCTACCCACTGCCAAGTAGGCTTGGTTTTAGGACAAGGAATTAACAACCCCACATCATCTCGGCTTTTGCCTGTAAAGACTGTTTGCAGATGAGAGAGTGAGGGTGCGTTGTTAGGCAGTTGTGCCGCGAGTGGTGGAGTCTCTGCCGTCGCACCATGCCAGTGTTGGCGCAAAGACTTTGGTGGCACGGCCGCTTCTACAAGGTCCCTTTCCCCAACAACATTCTGTGGCGTGCCCAGAGTCCCAGAGGCTGAAATGCTGTCATCTGTTGGCGTTTGCTTGCGAGCAGGTACTGGACACCCTGAAGCAAAAATCCAAACGGCAATATCAAGATCGAGCGCAAATGCTTCTCCAGCATCCTTGCCCACAGGAACTGGCCACAGCATGGCTTGTGGGTAATGTTCCTTCCACCACAGCCAATTCTTCGCCGTGTGGTATTCACCCTCAGCGTTTTGCTCAAAGTCAATGCTCACAAGGATTCGTGCTGATCGAGATAAGAGTGCATGGGCCACACTATCTGGCTTACCCGATACGGTTAAAATACTCATGGCCCCCACACGCTCATCACACGCATGATGCACAAGCATGGCGTCCATCTCTGACTCTACGACAACCCATGTGGCCACGTCGGGTGAAACCCCTTTGGGATGGAGCAGCATGGGAGCTGAGTAGGGATTGCTCTCTTGCGGAATGAGCTGAAACTTAGATGCTTTGGAGTCAAGATCTACATTGCGGCGACGAATACGGATGCGCATAGCTTTGCGACTTTGCGTGCCATCACACTCTTGCTCATACTTCCAACAGGGAATTGTGATGCCACGAGGGATGCAAAGCGCGCGGATGGGCGAGCCGTCCTTACGATTTTTAGGCGAAAGCCCAAAGGCTGAACGTTGCCGAAAGAGATGCTTGCCGTCTTTGTCTTCGCCTTCAAGGTAGCCAAGCCCGTAACGTTGTACAGCTTCTAAGGGTAAACCGCGCTTAGCAAGGTAGGCCAGAATATGAGGGCTTTCCAAAAGAGCCGCATGAGCCGTTTCAGCAAGCTTTGTTGCCTGCGTCACCCACTTTGCAGGTGGGCAAGCGTACTCCGTCGGAGTCCACGCGTTAGACGGCGTCTGTGGCTGCTGTAAAGGGCGGTATTTGCGACCTGCGCCACCTTCTTTCTTTTCCAACGGAATGCTCAACTCAGCGCACGCAGTCTTGAAGTCCATCCCCATTTGCTTCACACAGAAATCGATAATGTCGCCGCTAGTGCCGCAATGGCGAGGGCATGACCATGTACCAAGCACGCCATGCTTTTTGGCCAGTGTGCCCCCCTCCTGAGCAGGAAAAACCATGAAACGGTCACGGCCACCACACGTCGGACATGGCGAATGGTACTCGCCGCCCTCACGCGGACTGGCTTTTTTAATACGGCTACCATCCACACAACGAGCCAAAAGGTCCAAGATTGGGCTAGACATAAGAGGTACTCCCATGCTCCCAGCCCCTAAAGGTCAGGCCAAGTGAGATAAACCCCCATAATCCCATACTTTTATTTGTATTTTGGGAACGTGGGAGGTACATGCAGATACATATACGCACACAGGTGCATAGGCGCACGCAAAGAGGGTATAGGGATTTTCCTCCCAGACCTCCCACGGTCAATAATTGCAAGAGCTTAGACGCAAAAATGTTGTTTTTTACATGAGAGCTTGGGAGGATAGAAAGAGAAAATGAAAGCATTACCATGCCCCTTTGCCTTTTTTAGATCTTTCTTCAGCCATGTCCTTTTCGTATTCGGCACGAATTTCTTCGCGCACCAAAACCCCAAGATAGAACATATTACTACTTTTTTTTGAAGGAATGCCTTTCTTTCCTAATGCAGGAGTAAATTTCTTTTGTGTGTACGGGTACGAGTTCCCCAAAACTTTCTTGGCCCACCAGTTACATATGGCAAGCAGATCAGATGATGCCGTGCGTGTGGTGTAGTCGCGCCCACCAGTTGGCGGATCCTCGACAATACAGCATTCTTTGACAAAGCGGCCAATATCATCTTGTGCCGCAATTTGGTCACGCGTGAAGGCCAGCACACGCTCTGGGATGCGCAGACCATTTTGCACAACGTCCATGCAACCGCGCACCAGAAGGGCGAGAATACCAGACTCTTCGCTCTCCAATTTTTTGGCCATGTCATAGTCAATCTGGCGTTCCCACGGTTTGCTTGGATTGGACACAAATTTGACTGGCCACTCCACACAGATGGTACGGGCATTGAAGCCGTCATCGTCTGTATCCATTTTAGGCAGGTAGTTCGTAAGGAGCACGAGCAAAGCGGACTGTTTCCACTCTGTCATATATTTGTCTGTGAGACCTCGGGCCGTGATATAACCGCCACCCGTCAAATCCTTAATTTTGGCTTGGTCGAGGGATTGCCGAGCATTGGCTTCTGAAGCATAGGCAATCTTTGCGCCGCGTATGGCCATCAAAGCCGCTTGAGGCTTTTCTGCGTCTTGTTGGAATTTCTGCTCAACCAAAAGTGATACGGAAATACGGGCATGAAGCTTTTTGCCCAATATCCGTTTGACCGTATTCATCAAGGTGTCCTTGCCGTTACGCGACAAAGGCCCATACATGATTGCCCAGATATGCAAATTCTTTTCGCCTAAAAGGCCGTAGCCGAGAAGCCGCACAATAAAGTCGGCCATCTCTTGGTCATCATCCATACAGGCAAGTAGGTACTGTTCAAAAGCAGGGCACGGCGTATCAATACCAAGCCATGGCGTTGGACAAGCGTTGAGCAAATATTGCTCAGGCTTGCCGTCGCGACATTCTCCAGTACGCAAATCAATGACACCAGTGGGCGTCGCCATGAGGTAGGCTTGCTGGTCAATTTCTTCGATGGAGACCGTAGGAGGATTGTCGATGCTGATGGCGCATTCTAGCACCTCCTTACGGCCAGCGGCAGTACGCAATTTGTTGAGTCGATTTTTACAGAGCTTATCAAGTGCAGATCCAGAAGGTTCATTGCGTTCGACGAGGGCATCTTGGTATGTGGCACATACGCGCTCAACATCGGCAAGCGCACGCTTTTCGCGCATGTCGAGTTCCCAGTGATGACCAGCCCAATAGAGCCAACGACCCCATTCCTCAACAAACAAATATTTGCCACGGAACAGAGCGCAAAACAGGTCCGCGTCACCTACACGATTTCGGTAGAGGCGCTCGACAACAAAATTGGCGTCTAGCTTGGCAGGACTTTTTTCAATGGCAGGTTGGTTTTGACTGGCGGCAGAATCAAGAATGGTGGCACGCTGTTCGACAGCGGCACGAATGTCATTAGCATTCATGGGCCACCTCACAGGTCATGTTTCCAAAAAACATTCTATTTTTACACGGCGATTTTATTTTATCCGCGACCACTTTGTGGGAGCAACTCGCCCCTGACGGAAAAATAGGCGAGGAAGGACCCGTTCGCATGGGAGCTTTTGGCGAAGCTATTAAGAGAGAGGGGGAGGGGAGAGTGGACGGATGTGGTGCCCATGTGGTGCCCAAAGAAGGAAGGATTTGATGGTGAGAATGGCTAAAAAAAGTTTTTTTGGTGCCCCATTTTGTGCAGGTGGGCACCATATGGGCACCACAAACGTCATTTTCACTAGAAACAGGAAAAGGTGTCACATACTTTTGTACGTAACACCTTGATTTTACTGGTGCGCCTAGCAGGAATCGAACCTGCGGCCTATCGCTTAGGAGGCGATCGCTCTATCCAACTGAGCTATAAGCGCGTGGGTTTTTCTATGTATGGTATACGCTCTTGACTGTCAAGGTTTAAGGCGGCTATGACTACTAAGGTTTACGGTTACTATGTGTATATGGTTTACATCTGCTGGATGTTTGCCGTAGAAGCTATGGTTTTTTCCACTAGCAGTTAGTGTCTTTTCAAGTAGTTTTGCCTTTTTACCGTATGCGATGGTAGCTTATATGTCTCAAACTATAGCAAGCAGGGTACGAGGCCGTATGGCCCCAAGTCCAACAGGGTATATGCATCTTGGTAATGCGTGGTCTTTCCTTATGGCGTGGTTGTCTGTGCGTCAAAAGAATGGAACCATGGTTTTGCGCATGGAGGACATTGATCCAGATCGCGCAAAGCCTCACTATATGGATGCTCTTATTCAGGATTTAACATGGTTAGGGCTTGATTGGGACGAAGGGCCAGCTGAAGGGTTCTCATCAAGCACTGCTTCACAAAACAATGAGTTTTGCAGTGCAATACAGCAAAACAGTTCCCCACATGCCCCGTATGTGCAAAGCCAGTGTTCAGAGCTATACATTGCAGTTCTTAACTACTTGGCAAGCCATGGGCACAGCTACCCATGTTTTTGCACACGAAAAGAACTACGAGCCATGGCAGGGGCCCCACATCTAGGTGAGGCTTGCGTCTACACAGGGACGTGCCGTCATTTGACGTTAGCTGAACAAGAAGAGCGCATGGCCCAAGGGCGAAAGGCCTGTATCCGTTTGCGCTGTCCAGACGAGACAATTGCCTTTGTCGATGGTCGGTGCGGTGCTCAGCATATTTCTTTGACTGATTGTGGTGGTGATTTTGCTATCCGGCGGTCCGATGGAGTTTTTGCCTATCAACTAGCCGTTGTTATTGATGATATGCGTATGGGAATTACAGAAATTGTGCGTGGCGACGACCTCCTGCACTGCACACCACGGCAGATTTTTTTGCAATCATTATTAGGACAGGCAGGGCATGAGCTTGATTTTCTCCCTCCTTCCAACAATTCGGACCAAGTATCCATACCTTCATATGTGCACATACCACTTTTACTCGATGTAGAAGGCGAACGCTTTGCCAAACGTCATGCCTCTTTGACCATACAGTCCTTGCGTGAGGCTGGTATCCCTGCATCCTGTGTTCTGGGGTATCTCGCGCATTTAGCAGGATTTATTGATAGCTATAAACCTTTGACAGCGTACGAACTTATACCATATTTTGACGTTCAACGTTTACCAAAGTCTGCCTTGCGCCTCTTACATGACCCATTTCAGACTATGCTTAGGCTTTGTGAGCAAGGAGCCTTCGTGGGCCATAAGTGCAGAACATTATCTCCAGTCTCCCTAGCTTGCGAGGCATATGGTCCTGTGCTAAACGTCTAGCTCGTTAGGTATACATCGTTTATAGCGAAAAACTTCATTAAGACTCATAAAATCTTTTTGACTAAACATAAAGGAGCAATCCATAATGTCCATTGCCAATGCGTCCACTATCTTAACAGACGAAAAGCTTGCGACCATCTTCCCTGCATCCAAGACGAATGATTTTTTTGATGCCCTTTATGGCGATGCTGAAGATGGAGCGTATGATATTCGCCTTACGTTCATCAGCGCAAAAGCTGACCGCCTTGAATTAGCCTTTGCCCTCGATCAAAGGCCTAACCAATGCTTGCGTTGTAATTTGACCTATGGCTTGCCACAAGTTTTTGCGCGTCACCCTATTATTGGCGTGGCTAAAGTGGTTGAGGGCGTGGCTGCTATGCTTGGCCTTGATGCTGCTCAGTGCTCATGGGAGCTTGGCCGTACGCAAGAACATTCCGAAAAAATCCACACCATTCCATTGTCTATTACTGTGAAAGCATAAACTCTGTCATCAGTATAAATAAGACTCGTACAAAAAAAGACCGCCTTACAAAGACGGTCTTTTTTTTGTTTATAACACTATGGTTTGATGCTTCGTGAGATAAAGTTCACAGCTTCATCGTAGAGTTGTGGTGGTGCGTATGGTGTAAGCAGGCGAGTTCTGTTAACACCAACCATGAGAGCAATGATAGTATGCGCTGTTTCATGGGCAGATATAGGGGCAATGGTACCATCTGCAATGCCACGTGTGATTTGTTGTTCTAAAAGACGGGGCACAAGATTAAATTTTTCATACATTACATCGCGATCGGTCTTAGTCTTCATATCACTGTATGGCGAACAACGAACTAAAACCATCCAATTACTGTTAGGATTAATGGAGAAACTCAGATAGGCTTTAGCAAAGGCTATAACGGCATCATGCCCATTATCTGCTGGAGCAACAACATTGCGAAGTTCAATGAGGAAGTGCTCAAGAACATCTAAGCCTGCGGCAAGAAAGAGTTTTTCTTTGTTACCATAATGGTGTGTCAAGAGACCTAAGGCAACGCCGGCGCGCTCGGAGATTTTCTTGAATGTGGTGTCCGCATAACCATATTCACCAAAAAGTTCCTTTGCAGCTTCAAGAAGAGCTTCTTTTTTGGTCGTCGTCATGTGCAGCATCCTATCTGGTTCAGTGTCGAAAAGTAATATCTGTTAAGGACTTAGCGACAGTGCAGGGTCTAAAACAATAGATTTGCTATTATGCTTTCTAGCGCATACATCTCCACTACAGTAAACATCGCATACACTATGTCTATGTGGCGTACACTTCCCTAGGTTAGCATAATACAGTCGCTCCAAAACGTATAACGCATAAATACACTAAGCGTCAATGTTCCTTGTGTAATCAAATAGAATAACTCTCTTTTAATATGTAAGTACTTAAAAATAAAGATTTTTCTTGTTTCAAAGAAAATGAATTAGCCACACAGTATAAAGTATCATAGATATATGACAAAAGAAATCGCCATACCTTGTATGCATAAGATATGGCGACATCCTCTTTAATAGAGCTTATTTTCTAGCGCGGCATCCTGATTATACAAGGGCCTTTTCTTGCCATTCACTGAGGGCTTGCATAATAAATTCTGTGGCGGCGGCGTGTTGTTCCTTACCATTGCCCGTAATGTCCATGGGTGCGCCAAAGCGATAGTGTACATCAAGCTTAGGATTGAATGGACCAAACTCTTTGGATAGCGTGCCACATCCCCAAGCATCCGTCTTCAAGGCTAAAGGCATAACGGGGACGCCAGCTTTTTTAGCCAATTTCACGCCAATGGAATTAAAGAGTTCTGGAGCAAACTTTGTGGAGCGTGTGTTTTGCGGAAAGACGACAATGGACCGACCAGTGCTCAATTGTTTCACGCCTTCTGTCAGCACTGTGGTTAAATCTTCGCGTGGATTGACGCGGTTCACCATAATAGGGTTGGTGGCATTAATAAAATGCTTGGCAATAGGATAGGTCGAAAGGCTCTTTTTTACTACAAAGCCCATATCCAGAAACGGTTGTACAAAGGACGCAATGGTCACCGTTTCAAGGGTACTCATGTGGTTAGCCACAATAACGCAAGGTCCATTTTGCGTCTTATAGTGGTTCATGCCTTCAATAATAACCTTGGCACCTGCACGTTCCACATAGCGAAACACTGTATAACAATCGTCTGCCCACAGTTCGCCATTATAGCCACGCTTCTGCACCATATTGGCTGCTTTCACAACCTGATGCATCAAGGCAGGATAGAAATACAAGGATGGAAATACTCGTGACAAAGGGTGCACCGCAACATCGCCTGTTACATACGTATCACCCTTAAATAATTCGCGCAGTTCCGTGTAGCTCATATATTGACTCCGTTCATAGTGTGTTTTTTTGTGAGGTGGGGGAGACTTCTATTCCCCACGTACTTTGCGATGGCGGCGTACTTTTTTCCACCAAGAGGCAAGCCGTGGTTCGTCACCATTCTCTCGAGGTATATAAAAACTTCGTCCCTCAAGCCCCTCTGGTAAATATTCCTGATCGGCCCAGCCTTCTGCAAAGTTGTGCGGATACAAATATCCCTTGCCGTATCCCCAATCTTTTTGCAAGCGGCTAGTGGCATTGCGCAAATGTAGGGGCACTGGCCGACGGCCGTTTATCTTAATTTCACGGGCGGCATTGATGTAGGCTGCATAGGTAGAATTGCTCTTTTTAGCTAAGGCTAAATATACCGTAGTTTGCGCCATGGGAATGAAGCCTTCAGGCATGCCCACATACTCCACAGCCTGTTGGCACGATACCGCTAAGGGTAAAGCTTGTGGATCCGCAAGGCCTACATCCTCAGAGGCTGATAAAATCAAGCGGCGGCACACAAAGCGTGGGTCCTCACCACCTTCAAGCAAAGCCGCAAGATAGTATAAGGCTGCATCGGCATCACTGCCACGAATGGACTTAATCAGCGCAGAAGCAAGCTCATAATGATTATCTCCATCGCGATCATGACGGCTGATAATCTCGGGCATAGCTTTTTGCACGCCTTCGATATTGCGTTTGTCTTCAGGTAGATTGAATATGTATTCTAATAAATTCAGTGCTGTACGTGCATCACCATGGGCCATACCAGCCACAAGTTCAAGCACTTCATCTGCAAGCTCAATGCCTTGCGCCCCTTGTGATAACGTCGCACGCCGGCACACTTCCTCAATATCAGCACGGGTCAGGGGTTTTAATTTCAGGACGTGTAGTCTTGAAAGTAGCTGCCGTGTGACGCTAAAGGAAGGATTTTCCGTAGTCGTGGCAATCATGGTCATGTCGCCAGACTCAAGTATGGGCAAAAAGAAATCTTGTTGGGCCTTGCTAAATCTGTGTAGTTCATCCAAGACCAGAATGTCGACGCCCTGCAATTCTTTACGCAACTGTTGCAGGCCGGCTTCTGGTGCGCTCAGGCGGAGCACTTTTTTGTCGCGATTTCCAGCCAACAGCAATGCCAGCGTTGACTTGCCACAGCCCGGAGGGCCAAAGAGTAAAACACTGGGCAATCGTTCGCTCTGCATTAAGTTCTCTATGCGTTCGCGTATGTGTGCTTGGCCTATAAATTCGCCCAGCTCACTAGGGCGTAGCCGCTCTGGCAATGGACGCTGTGTCATAAGTACCTTTGGGTGGTTTGTTCTGTTGGGGAAAAGCTAAGGGTATGTAGGGGGAGCTGTCTACAAGGAAGAGGTTTTCTGTATGCCCTGTGAAGCCCACCAGTGCAGGCCCATGGTCAAAACAGCTGCTGTTTCCCAGCGTAAAACGCGTTGTCCAAGACTCATGGGTTGGATGTCGCCTTTGCGCAATACGTCGACCTCGCGAGGACTAAAGCCACCCTCAGGCCCTACGATATATAAGGTTGTGCCCTCAAGGCCAAGGTGGTCCGTGCCGAGGAGTTCTTCGGGTTCTTCACCTTCCCAGAGCATAAAAGCACGGTCATAAAGTTTTGTATGTGTAGATTGCGTAGGATGGAGGGATTGGCAAGATTTGCCATGTTCAAGCAAGTCTTCTACACCACCAGTCAAGGTTTTGAGTTCAGGGAGCCATGGATTTTTGCTTTGTTTAGCACCAGCAATCATTTGAGCTTGCCATGTGTCTTTGATGTCGCTTGGAACGGTGCTTTGGCTTCGGTCAGCTTGCCATAGCCAGATGGCGTGGGCTTCAAGTTCAACAGCTTTTTCAAGAAGCCAGCTGCGGCGCACAGCTTTACCCCAGCCAACGGCAATGATGGCCTTTGATGTTGGGGCAGGGTGGTGGATGATATTATTTTCAATCAGGTCTACAGTGGTCTTGGAGCATGTACCTACTGTGAAGATGCCTTCACGGCCGCGACCATCGAGCACGCGCACTTGTTCACCTTGGCGCACACGGACGACTTTGATGAGGTGGTGTGCTTCTTGTCCCGTGAGTTGGTAAGGTTCTTGCCAAGCTTCTGGTTCTAAATAAAATGTACGCATTGTGTTTTTTGTAGTATATTTTTAAGCAAAAAGGTTGAATATTTTAGGAGTAGTTACACCCTCTTAAGCAAGAAAGCAATGAGTAGGATGTGTGGTTTAGTGGGGGGGAAGCGGTTTTAGGGTTTGGTTTTAGGGTTTAGTTTGTTACTGTTTTACTGATGCCAAGCAAAATTCATCTTTTCCGCGCTAGCGGCGTTAAAAAGGGCGTTTTGAGAGCACGTACTTGAGTACGCTTACTCTCAAAACGCCCTTTTTGCCTTGCTAGCACGAAAAATCTGAGAATTTCACTCGCCCTCAGCAAAGCAACCCTCTAGCGTTTTTGTGCTCGCTTCGCGCTTCAAAAACGCTTCCCTGAAGGAGATTAGCTAGGAGTTTTGTTTAGAAAATGGGACTTTGTGCTGACTAAGTCATTAAGTACATTGTAGGGGGCAGTATTTTTATGTTGGTAAGGTCGTAGAGGAATTTTATATTTTCTTAATAGAGCAATCCATCAGCGAGTCTTTGAGCCTTACGGATGCAGAGAGTAACGCTGAAAGAGGGAGCTGGTGGAGGGAAAAAATTTTTGGAAAAGTTTTCTCCCTCTACCAGCTCGTCTACATTACTAACTCAACTTCGTGCGTGCGGTACCTGCTGTATAGAATGGAGCAGCGCAGCGGGTTGCGGGGATGACGGCGCGAGCGGTACGGACTTCGTAGTCTGTGAGCTCAGCGTGTGCGGCATCGACGTATGCGAGTGCGATGGCGTGTCCAAGGGATGGCGCAATGGAGCCACTGGTAACGACACCGATGATGTCGCCAGATGGGAGTGCGACGGCGTCACCGTGACGGGCGGCGCGGCGTCCTTGGATGGAGAGTGCGATGAGGCATTGCTTGATATTAGCGAGCCCTGCTTTACCAGCGAAGTCAGCGGTGCTTGTGATCATGCTGCCATAGCCAGCTTCAACTGGGGTGTGCTCGGTATCGAGGTCTTGGCCGTAGAGTGGGAGACCGACTTCGAGGCGGAGGGTGTCGCGCGCACCAAGACCGATGGCCATGACACGTTCATCGTTGAGCAGAGCAAGCCAGACAGCTTCGGCATGTTTCCATGGGAGGTAGAGCTCATAGCCTAGTTCACCTGTGTAGCCTGTGCGGCTAAGCATGATATCCATAGCAACGCCGTTAATGGTGGCGGTGACGGTCTTGAAAGCGAAGTAGGGGAGATCGCGTAAGGACATGCCAAGGAAGGCTTCCATGACATCAATGGAGAGAGGTCCTTGGAGGTCGAGCTTGGCTGTGGCGGCGGATACGTCTTCAAAGTGCAGGGTTGGAGCGATGCGGGATTTGATGGCTGCGAAGTCTGTTTCGACGCACGCACCGTTGACCACGAGCATATAGCTATCTTCGGCGAGGCAGTAGACGATGAGGTCATCAAGGATGCCGCCTGCTTCGTTGAGCAGGAAACCGTAACGGCAACGACCGACTTTGAGGGTGTCGAGGTTGTGGGTTACAGCAGTAGCGAGAGAGTCTTTAGCACCTTCGCCATGGAGCAAAAATTCACCCATGTGGCAGATATCAAAGAGCCCTGCGGCAGTACGGGTGTGCTGGTGTTCAACAAGAATACCCTTGTATTGAATAGGCATGTCCCAACCTGCGAAAGGGGCCATTTTTGCGCCTTGGGCATGGTGCCATGCATTGAGTGGAGTGGTGAAGAGATCGGACACGGGAAACTCCTTTTTTTGGTATGCGTGCGTGGGCACGTCATTATCGTGGAGATGAACGTGGAGCCAAAAAAGACAATGAAAATAATGGAAATTTCATGTGGGCTAGGGAACTAGCCTTACTATTTGTCCATGACTATAAGACGAAAGCCAAATTTTGCCTAGCATTTCTTGTGGCGTGGAGGAGAATTTTATTTTTTCTGGGGGGAGGAGGGGAAAACTTTTTAGTTGTGGTTGGAGTTGGTGTCCTTGAACTCTATCCGTGGCCATACGGGGGAGAAGAGACTGGGAATTTCGTACAATGTTGGCTCTAGGGTACTGTTTCATCAAGACAAAGCTCTTCACATGCAATAGCTCTTCACATGCAATCAGTAGGAACTCACTATAATGCTATGCGGTTGGGAAATCGAAGCCACCAAACTACGCGGTATCTTTCCCAAGCTGTGTATACTTTCTATCTTGGGATACATTTTCCATATGTATTCCAGCCTCCCCATGCGCCGTAAATTCCCAAACAACGAACGTGCTTTCGCCGCAAATAAAAAGTTTTGAAGGAGGAGGGGGTGTGGGGGAG
>JAWXUA010000006.1:0-40318 GCA_044433065.1 Pseudomonadota bacterium | reverse complement strand
CTACAAGACCGTTGTCTCTGTGACCAATAATCCTGCGAATGACGGTGCTACCAAGCTTGTGCACTGTGAAGAAGATGGCGAAGTCTACGAATGTACTGCAGTGATCATTGCAACAGGTACGCGTCCACGACGCTTACGCATTGATGGTGAAGAAGCTTTTGCTGGTACGGGCATTAGCTGGTGTGCCATTTGTGATGGTGCGCAATATCGTGGCAAAGATGTTGTAGTCATCGGTGGTGGTAACTCGGCTGTTGAAGAGTCCATTTACCTTGCAGGCATCGTTAATAAGCTCACCGTTGTGACCATGTTTGACTTGACCGCAGATCCAAAGGCTTGCGATAAGCTTCGCGCCATGCCTAATGTTGACGTGTTCCCATTCCAAGATGTGCTTGAATTTACAGGCGAAAGTGCTTTGACTGGCGTGCGCATCAAGTCCACACAAGACGACGCTACCGAACGTCATATCACCTGTGACGGTGCTTTTGAATATATTGGCCTCGAGCCAACAGCGTCCTTTGCAGCTGACCTTGGCATCCTCAACAAGTTTGGTTGCACTGAAGTCAACGACGAAATGGCCACTGCTGTGGCAGGCATTTTCAGTGCTGGCGACATCACCCACAAAAAGCTTCGCCAAGTCATTACCGCATGTTCCGACGGTGCCATTGCAGCCAATAGTGCCGCTAAGTACGTGGAAAAATTACGCGGATAGCATGAGTCGCCCAAGATATACTATCTAACAATTAACTACAAAGGGAAAAATCATGATTACTGAAGTTACTACTGCTGAGTTTGATGCACTTGATACATCTGGTGCAATGATTGTTGAATTCTACTCTAAGACTTGTGGCCCATGCAAAATGCTGGCTTTTGTTTTGAAAGACATTGCAAAAAATGACCCAGAGCTTCCAATATACACCGTTGATTTTGATGCCAACATGGACTTAAAAGAACGTTGCGGCGTTAAAGGTTTTCCAACCATGTTGTTTATGAAGGATGGCGTTGAAGTCAGCCGTCTTGAAGGCTTAAAGCAGAAGCCTGCTATCTTGAAAGAAATTGAAGCAATCAAGGCATAAAAATATGGTATGCCCTAAAAAGCCATCTAGCTAGAAAATACACGGCCAGTTTTTCTCGAAATTCTTTTGGGGAAAGCTGGCCGAACTGGTCTTGTAACGAGAAATGAATAATATACTTTGGCTTTCCAATAATGCCGTCTATTTTTTATGGACCATAGCCTAAAATAGCCTCTTCACAAAAAAGGACTTTTTCCATACTATATGTGCAGTGATATCATAAACAAAAGGTCCATATATGTATGAAAATACTATTGATAAACTTGCTTTTCACTTTCCCTATATTGAAAATACATGCCTTGCGTGGAAGAACAACTTAGATTTAGCTGTGCCCTTGTCCATTGAAAAGAATAATAGCCTCATCAATGCTGGTGATGGCGACTTTAACTTTTACTTTATTGAAGACGGTATCTTTCAAATAAAATATTACTCTTCGCAAGGGAAAAGCCGTGGCATAACATGTTTTGGGAAAAATACCCTTATTTGTCTTGCATCTTCGTATTTGCAACTCGATAACACTGCAACAAGTGTTTATTGCATACGCAAAGGGAAAGTTTGGCGCTTTGATGGGAAACTTTTGTCTGATGTTCTTTTTCATCAAAAGTACCCAGACCTTGCAAACGAGGTTATAAAACAGCTCAGTACAAATCTTCTTATTCATATAACATATACAACAAGCATGCTTTTAGAGCCGCCCTATGAGCGTACTATTTTCTATCTGTTAGCCATTGATAGAGAAAGACAAAACAATAGTTATTTGCCAAGATTTACACAACAAGAAATGGCTGAAATGCTCAATATGCATAGAGTTACATTGGTAAATATTCTTCAGTGCTTGAAAAAAGATGGACTCATTGCGCTCAATCAGCATGAAATACACATTCTTGATCGTGATGCGCTCATCAAAAAGGTTATTCCTTCATAATCCAAAGGCTACGCCAGTTGACTGCATATGCCCAGCCCTTTCGTAAACCATGCGAAAGGGCATTTTGTGTATACCGGCTAACTCGACACTAAAGATAGCACTTTTTTGCACATATGTAGTTGAAACTACACGAAAGTTGAAAGAAAAATGGCATCATGGCCTCATTGATTGGGAGTTTTATAGTCAGCAAGGCAAATACTTATATCGATGGAGAATAGCATGAGCACTTTTATTTCCTATACATATGATGAACATCTCATCACCATACAAAACAAAGCAGAAAAAGCATTCCTAGAGGCTTTTGAAGCGGACAAGCCTTGCCTTGAAAATGCGCATGTTCTTGTAAATCCTTATCTCATCAATCCACTGGCTGCGCTTATTCTTTTTAAGACCGATGAGAATGTAAGCGTCACCATGACGTTGCACGGGAAAAATAATGCCCGTGAAAATATCGTAAAATCCTTCCCTGAAGCCACTAGCCACGCCATTCCCATCATTGGACTTTATGAAAATATCAGCAATACGGTGACTCTTGAACTATCCAACGGCCATAAAAAAGAGTTCTCCATCACTGGTCAGCCATTGCCAAAAGACGTGTGCCGTTGTCGCAATGTCATGACGAGTTGGGAATATTTCGGCAATGATTTTATGTTCTTAACACCAGCAGAAAAGAACTTGCCAAGCGCATATGACTATCAAGGCAATGTTCGCTGGCTCCTCAATATCTATACCATGTTTGACATTAAGCGCCTTGCTAACGGCAATATTTTAACAGGCACAAATCGCTATAGCCGCATGCCATACAATGCCACTGGCCTCTACGAGCTGAATTTACTTGGTAAAATCTTCCATGAATATCGCATGCCTGGCAACTATCACCATGACCAATTTGAACTTGCTGATGGTAATTTGATGGTCTTGACTCAAGACTTTAGCGCGGAAAGCTCCACCGTAGAAGACATGATCGCGCTTCTTGACCGCAAGACAGGCGACGTGCTCAGAACATGGGATTTTAAGGACTTCTTGCCACAAAATGTTGCTGGCTCTGGCTCACAAGATGCCCACGACTGGTTCCACTGCAATGCGCTTTGGGTCAACGAAGAGAATAAAACCATCCTCTTGTCTGGCCGTCACCAAGACGCCATTGTGAACTTCAGCTATGAAGAAAATGATGGTAAGGGCAAGCTCAACTGGATTATTGGCGATCCACAAGGCTGGCCACAAGACATGGTGGACACGTATTTCTTCACACCTGTTGGCGACGTGGAGAACTTCGATTGGCAGTATGAACAGCATGCGTGCCTCATGTGTCCAGATGGCGATGTTATGGCCTTTGACAATGGCCACTATCGCTCCAAGAACAAAGATAACTACCGTAAAAATAAAGATAATTTCTCTCGTGGTGTACGCTACCACATTGACACAGAAAAGATGGAAATCGAGCAGGTTTGGCAGTTTGGCAAAGAGTGGGGCCAGAACTTCTTCTCCCCATATATTTGCAATGTCGAATACTATGCAGACGGCCATTACCTCGTTCACTCTGGCGGCATGGGGACCATTGACGGCTTTGCATCCGAGCAGCTTCCTTCATATCTTGACGACAGCAAAGACGGCATTGATGTCTTCTCTCGCACCATTGAAGAGCGCAACGGTGTCATGGAGTTCTTCCTTGAAGTGGAAGGGAATTTCTATCGTGCAGAAAAGCTTAGCCCGTATCATGACAACGATAATGCCGCTTTTGGTGAAGGCTCTTTGCTTGGTGAGCTCGATATCACGCCAACCTTTGACACCATTCCTGATGTTGAGGAAGTCATGCAAGTGGTGCCTCTTGAGTGCGAGCTCAGTGTTGCTGAGGAAGAGGACAAGCTCATCATGAAGGGTACGTTTGAACGTGGTCAGCTTGTTATGTATGTCTTGGAAGGTGCTGAAACGCATGGATATTTCATCAATACCGCAGCTGTGGACTATCTCGCCATGTGTTCAGGTGCTTTCCTTGAAGAAGATGATCGCACCAATCGCTTTAGCATTAGCAAACGTGGTCTTTCTGGTCGTTATGATATTAAAGTTATCATCAACGATACAAAATATCAGACTGGCATCTCTATCTTCTGCTAGAACATAGTATATCGACAATGAGGGGGGAGTAATTTCCCCTTTTTCTTGGCTTTGCCCACTGTATCCAATCGCTAATCCTCTTTTGCAATCTTTCGTAGCATAGCACTATCCAGTACAACGACGCTTTTTTTACTAAAAGCTCCAATAATATTTCTACTGCGCAACTCAGCAATAGCTCTCGCAACAGAACCACGATGCACACCAAGAATGGTTGCAAGTTCAGTTTGGCTTACATTTGGTATCAATGCATCTCTATGTTGCGATTTTTCAATACTTAAAATGAATTTTGCAACCTTACCGCGAACATCTTGCATTTGCATACTCGTAAGAAGCATAAAAGCGAGATGCGTCACTGTGCTCATAGTATACATAACATTGATAATAAGCTCAGGATACTGCGCGATAAAGACTTTATTGAGCAAAAGTGATGATGGGAAAATCGTCAGCTCGACACCAGTGACACACCGAAAAAACCATGAAACCGTGTCAGACTCATGCAAAAAGGCGAACTCTGCACTCTCAAATATAGCTGCAACAGCAAAAATGCATTTGTCTGCATATTGCACAAGAACTCTTTCCCGTCCATCCTTAGACGTATACACAAGCTGTATAGTACCCTTTTTTACGTAAAAAAATTCACTTTTATCGTAATGTACAATACTTCCTTTTAAGAAGCATTTTTCCTTGCCAAGATGCGTCACATCGTCCCACTGTCCACTAATAGCTTGCAATGTATATGGCGTATCTTGCTTCGTTAATTTTTGTTGCGATAAGTACGATAACACAAGAGACTCCAAAATATATTGTTACAACAGTACATACCATGATGCTGTCAATGTGCGCGCTTTCGTCAAAGCAAAATGCACCATAAAACAAAAAAGGTGAGAGCGTATGCCCCCACCTTTCTCGATGTTTATCTTGTTTGTCAATAGCTAATCGTTGACGCCACCTACATTCCCACCATTGGCCACACTATGGAGGATGCAAATGCAATGACCATAGCAGCTCCAATAAAACGTAGCGCCATAATCATAATGAAGAAGCGTAGGGAAACATAGCCTGTGGAATACATATAGAGGATAATCGCGTATTCATAAGGCAGAATAACTTGCTCAAGGCCATAGAGAAAGCTGTAAATAACAGGCTTCAGCGCAATTTCAAGGCTTGTGGCAATCTCCCACAAAGGCAAAGACATGGACGTTGAGGCAGCCAGTGGGGTTAGGATAAAATTGAGCACGAAGCCAAGTAAATACGATGTAAGAGCCAGAAGCGTTGGATTTTCCACGCCATCAAGCATGGGTACAATGCTCTGTGCAATCCATGATGCAATGCCAAGCTCGCCAGCCACAACACCAATACTCATGCAGCCTGTGCAGAAAATAATGATGCCATAATTGAGCTTGGTCATGTCTTTTTCACCAAAGACAGGCAGGATAGGCGTAAAGCCAAGGCAGACAACAAAAAGGAAGGCGAAAACACCTGGGATGCCGTGCCACACTTCTGTAATATACGCAGCTACAGCGCAAATCCCAATGATAAGGGTGCGCACTTCTGGAGCTGAGATGCGGCCCATGTCTTTGAGGTCTTTTCGCAGTGTGCCGATGTTCTCGGTAATTTTTTCGCGCAGTGAAGGCGTGAAGAAGAGTGCAAGAATAGCCATGCTGACAGCGGACATGAGGAAGGTTGGGATGCAGTTATCACCAGCAAAGCCAAGCCATGTGAAGACGACGCCCTTTGGTGCGAGCATTTCCCCTGCCACAATGCCAAGGGTATTGGTATAGTACATGGTTTGGCATGTCGAACCAGCAAAATAGCCCATAAAAAGCAATATATTAGCTTCTCTCGACTTCTTTTCAAAGCCAAGCCTATCGCACAAAGTTTTAGCAAGGGTCACTGTAATAATAACCGTTGTAAACGCATCTGGTATGAGCATTCCTAAAATATAGCCGCCTATCATAAGAGCCAGAAAAAGGCGTATGGGACTTGTGCCCACTGACGACACGAGCCAGAAAACGATGCGTCGCGAAAGCCCTGTATTTTCCATGAGATTGCCAATGAGCATGCCTGCAATGAAGAGCCACGGAATAACCCCAATCCATGGAAGAAAGGCAATTTTTGGCGTTGTGATGCCGAGCACGATGTACAGTGTTGGAAGAAGCACGCCAATGAGCGAGAAAGGAAGCACTTCCAAGGCCATGGCAGCGATGACTAGACTCGTAACACCCCAAAAAAAGGCGACTTCTTGCGCTTGGCCACTAGAGATAATGTATGCCAGAGTGCCCACTAAAAGGCATAAGGGCCAACGGAGTTTTTGCATTACTGAGCTTTGCATACTGCCTCACTTGCTATTCGTATACTATTGAAGGTCTAACGTGATTGTACGATATCGAAATCTACCCTGAAAGCCTTGCCGGCCTCTTGAAAGCCTTGCCGGCCTACTGAAAGCCTTATTAAGGCACGGTAGACCTTGCTATCATGAAAGGTCTTTTCAGCTTGTCACATATGTGACAATTTTAGCAATAAATACACTTTTCACAAAAATAATGATCTCTTTTTTGAAGCATAACATACTGAAAGTGCATCTTTTTATAGTCGTACTCTCCACAGTACCAGTATCAATATTTTTTTAACATTTTCGTAAGCAATGTAGTTTAGACTACACATTTTACCTCAAAGTCGTGGGATAGCATAGGCAACATCACCACGGAGGATGCCTCAATGAACCTGACGAACCTGACGAAAAATCTCATGAAAAGCGTCTTTGTCGCTGGTGCACTTTTTTGCTGCGCCACAGAAGCAGTAGCTGTTGAATTTGTAAACAACCCTACAATTGCTCAAAATCCTAATCCTTCGGCGCCTTTAGTAGCCATTTTGACTTTTAGCCCAGACCAAAAGGTTAGCACTGACGTTGAAGTGAACAACGGTACAAGGTCATGGACATTGCATTTTGATGCAAGCCACGACCCAAGCAAGGGGCTTATTCTTGCAGGCATGCGCGCCGACACAGAACACACCTTCACCGTCACCATTACAGGTAGCGACGGAACAAAGGCCCATGCAGCTGAAACCCTTTCATATACAACGCCTCCACTTCCTAAGGCTGGCTATGATTTCCCACCTGTGCAAGTGCTTCATGCTGAGCCTGAAAAGATGGAAGCTGGCCTCAATGGCATGACCATTTTAAGCGTGCGCCGTGGTGCTTTGGGACGTACAAATTACTTAAGCGAAAATCAGATGAAGTTTACCCGCCATTGGGGCATGCTTCTTGGCCTTGATAATTCTGGTGAAATTATTTGGTACTATGAGTCTCCCATGCGCTTTGAAGGTGTGGAAGTGCTTAAAAACGGCAATATTCTCTTCCACTTGCATGATTTCCGCTCCATGGAAATTGACTTTGCAGGCAATACCGTAACGGAATGGTATGCAGAAAAGCGCTTTCAGGGTAAGCCTGAAAACCCAGATGCTGTGCCTGTGGAAGGGCTTATCTCCATCCACCATCAGCCTCACGAATTACCCAATGGCCACTTTGTCGCCATGGTTGTGCAGCCCAAATTTTTTACGGATTACCCTACAAACTACACTGACCTAAGCGTTACAAAAGATATGTGGGTCATGGGCGACAAGATTGTTGAGTTCGACAGACAAGGTAATGTCCATTGGGAATGGAATAGCTTTGACTACCTTGATGCCTATCGTGTGGGCTATGGCGCTTTTAATAGCTATTGGCATATGCGCGGTTATCCTGAACATGTGGACTGGAGCCATGGCAACGGTGTTGCTTATGACCCAAAAGATAACAGTTATATCCTGTCCTTACGTCACCAAGCCGCCTTTATTAAGGTTGATAGAGAAACTAAAGAAATCAAGTGGATACTTGGACCACACATTGGTTGGAATGAAGAGCTTTCCAAGAAGCTTCTCAAGCCTGTGGGCGATGATTTTGCATGGCCTTGGTATGGGCACAATCCAAGAGTGACCGAAGACGGCAACGTTATCCTTTATGACAATGGCCTTTTCCAAGCCTTTCCTCCTGAAAAGCAAAAACCCATTGATGAGCTGTTCTCCCGTGGCGTTGAATACAAAATCGACGAAGAGAATATGACCATCGAACAAGTTTGGGCTTCTGCGCATTCTCTTGAGGAAGAAGACGCCATGCTCAGCTGGGCTATGAGTGATGCCCATCGCTTGCCTACCACGCAAAACCACATGGTTATTGATGCTATTGTGTCGCCAAAAAGACCCAATTTGACCCTCGATGACTATGACCACACACGTCGCCACGTTGATGACTTGTGTACTTATGGCCGTATCCGCGAATTTTCCAAGAACACCAATGATGTGCTTTATGAAGTGCATGTACGTGACCTACATGAGCTCATTTATTGGAATGTTTTTGGTGGTGTACGCATTGATTTAACGAAGAAATAGCACTATACACTTTTTACAAGGAATATCATCATGGAAAAGAAGAATGTTGTTTGGGTTGATGTTGAAACGCTGTCTGATGGTTTTAGTGCATTTCGCATGGAACAAGCAAGCGATCTTGCAGGAAAGGAAATCACATTGTATTACAAGGGTGGCTACACTGTGGCATACACCTTCGTGAATGAAGATACACTTTCTGTACAATATACTAATGGCGATGAAAAAGAAGTTGTAGCTGCAAAATACATGGCTGCTAAGCTTCGTGATGGTATTTTTTATGTGGATTACGTGTGGTCTTGTGGCCATACAAAATCTGTTTCCACCGTCATTGACTTCAATGAAAACATTGCAACAACGCTGTGCGCTCAATTGCCTACTGAGGAAGAAGCCAAAGTCTCGCTGTATGAGAGATACCGCAATAATATGCCTATGACTTCTGTTAAAGCAGATTGGGACCATGCATCTGTGAATACTCCATTCACTGCTGAGACTAAAATGCATTGCAAAACTAAGAAGCTCATTGGTGAACGCATTCAATTTATCTACTCTGAAGCCGATGCATATGAGCATGTCTATCTTAATGAAAACTATTATACATGGCATTGCATCAAAGGTGTAGAAGCTGGTCTTGCTGACACAGAAAAATGCTTTTACTATGACCTTGGAAACGACCTCATCTGGTTTGTTTGGATAGAAAAGACTGTCCCAACTGTGGGCAGTGTTGTAGAAGACTTTGAAAAAATGCGTTCTTTTGGCAAAGTATATGGCTATAAAAATGGTATTGAAGATGAAGCTGTCATCAATACACCAGCTGGCTCCTACGCAAGCATGCTCAATACAACAACATACACAATATAAATAAAAAGGCTCAAGCCTCGTTTAGGGGAAATTCCTTTAGCGATGCTTGAGCTTTTTTTGCTTACAAAGGATTATACATGAGCTTAGAACAAAAGCGTTTTTGGGTAAACAATCAAGAATACAATCTATTTACGGACTCTAACGCGCTCCTATCTACGGTACTGCGCGAACAATTGGGCCTGACTGGCACAAAGGTTGGCTGTGGCACAGGCCAGTGCGGTGCATGTTCGGTTATTCTTGATGGGAAGGTTGTGCGGTCGTGTGTGACGAAGATGAAGCGGCTTGCAGAGGGCTGCCATGTAACCACCATTGAAGGCATCGGCACACCGCACGCTATGCACCCTATCCAAAAGGCTTTTGTCCTGTATGGGTCAGCCCAATGTGGCTTCTGCTCTCCAGGTTTCATTATTTCTGCCAAGGCTTTGCTTGATAATCACGCTAGCCCTAGCCGTGAAGATGTCCGTGCATGGTTCCATAAGCAACGCAATGCCTGCCGTTGTACGGGCTACAAACCTATTGTGGATGCTGTTATGGCCGCTGCGGCTGTCATGCGTGGCGACGCGCCTGAATCGAGCCTTGACTATGTCGCTCCTGCTGATGGTGCTGTTTGGGGAACCAAGATGCCTCGCCCTACAGCTATTGCTAAGGTCACAGGCACACTTGATTATGGTGCGGACTTGGGCATCAAAATGCCAAGCAATACGGTGCACTTAGCCCTTGTTCGAGCCACAGAGCACCACGCTTTGATTACGAATGTGGACACGACTAAGGCTGAAGCCATGGCTGGCGTTGTGGCTGTACTCACGGCCAAGGACATTCAAGGCAACAATTCCATTTTGGGTCTGGCCATGCACCCAAATCATTTGGGCCATGCCTTAGAGCGGCCCATTTTATGCGACAAAAAGATTTATCAGTATGGCGATCCTGTGGCCATTGTCTGCGCTGAAAGTCGTGAGCAAGCCTTAGCCGCTGTGCCCCATGTTATGGTGGACCTTGATGTTTTGCCTGCCTATATGTCAGCAGATGAAGCCATGCAAGAAGATGCCATAGAAATACAAGAAGGCACGCCCAACGTATTTTGGAGCCAGCCTCTGCTGAAAGGCGATGACCCAGCAGCTCTTTTTGAGCGTGATGACATCGTCACTGTGAGCGGCGATTTCAGAAGCAGCCGTCAACCACACATGCCCATTGAGCCTGACGTAGCCATGTCTTTCATCAACGATGACGGTAGGTTGTGCATCCATTCTAAATCCATTGCTGTGCACTTGCATGCCTTAATGATTGCTGGTGGCGTTGGCCTTAATCCAGAAGACATTTGTATAACGACCAATCCCATGGGTGGCAATTTTGGCTATAAGCTCAGCCCAACCACAGAAGCCTACGTCGCTGTGGCAACCCTATGCACCAAACGGCCTGCACACATTCTCTATAGTTATAAGGAACAAATGAACTATACGGGCAAGCGCGCACCATTCAATATCGCAGCAACCCTTGCCGCAGACAAGAAGACCGGCATGCTCGTGGGCTTGCAACATGAGTATACCGTTGACCATGGTGCGTACTGTGAATTTGCCGACATGGTTGCTGGCCGTGGCATCCAGTGCATTGGATCGTGTTACGACATTCCCAATATCCGAGGCTTTGGCCGCGCTGTGACCACCAACCAAGTTTGGGGCACGGCATTCCGAGGCTTTGGCAGTCCTGAATCCTTTACGGCTGGCGAACAGCTCATAGACGAAATGGCTATTGCTCTTGGTGAGGACGCTTTGGAGTTCCGCGTCAAGAATTGCTATCGTAAGGGCAGCACCACGCCAATTGGTCAAGAACCTGATATCATTGCTTTTCCTGCATTGATTGAGGCTATCCGTCCACATTATGATGCCTATAAAGAGCATGCGGCCCAAGCGTCTACAGATGCGGTCAAGAAAGGTGTTGGCATTGCTTTTGGTACCTACAATAGCCACGCTGACGGCATGGACACGGCTGATGTGTGGGTGCAAATGGACCCTGATGATGGCATTACCGTAGGTGCAGCATGGAGTGACCATGGCCAAGGTTCGGACATGGGTGCTGTGGCGACAGCGCACGAATGCCTTCGTGCCATGCATATTCCTGTGGAAAAAATCCGCTTTTCTTGGGCTGATGCATCAAAGCATCCTGTGGCTGGTCCCATTGGTGCGAACCGTTCGCAAGTTGTTCTTGGCGGTGCTATCCGTGTTGCCTGTGAGCATCTTCTGGACGCCGCCCAAAATAATGATGGTTCCTTCAAGAACTATGAGGCCATGAAAAACGCTGGTATTGAGCACCGTTATCTTGGCACGTACAGCACAGACGGTGTGCCCTGTGACCCACAAACAGGGCTTGGGACGCCATTTTCTGTATATAATTATTGCATTCATCTTGCCGAAGTGAGCGTTGACATGGCCACTGGCAAGACCACTGTGGACCGCATGATCACTGCTGTGGACATTGGCAAAATCGGAAATCAACTTGTTACGGATGGGCAGATTTATGGCTCCATCGAACAAGGTATTGGCTTTGCCCTCAGCGAGCAGTATGAAGACGTGAAAAAGCATGACAATCTTGTTGGTGCTGGTTTCCCTTTCATTAAGACTGTTCCCGATGATTTGACCATCATGTATAATCAAGATAATCCCCGTAAATACGGTGCGTTAGGTGCTGCTGGTGTTGGCGAAGGTATTACGTCATCGCCACACGTGGCTGTTCTTAATGCTATCCGCAATGCGTGCGGTGTGCGGATTACGCATATTCCGGCCACCCCAGAGAAGGTTCTTGCTGGCATGGCTTCATGATTTACATCATGATTTTACCATGATTTTACCATGAACCATAGTCCTGCATTGAGGCCAAGGTACACGTTTCATGCGTCCTCTGTTTTACTAGCAGGCTAGGCGTAAGGTTGAGGAAGAGGGGGAGGGGGAAAGGCAAGATAGCAGAAAGGCAAAGAGGAAGAGGAAAGGCAAAGAGGAAGGCAAAAGGCAGAAGAGAGATGCGCTCGGCTTCGCTGTCGCTCCCAGAACAGAAGACGAAAAGGCCCACAGCGTTGCTATCTGCATCCGTAGCGCTCGAAGACTCGCTGACGGCTGTGCCTTCGGCACCCTTCGGGCAGAAGGTCGAAATAATTTGCCAATAAAAAGCAAAAAGCTTTTATTTTAAAGGTGTTATATCAGAAATGATATAACACCTTTTTTGTTTTTGGAACTTTTTTATCAGGGAAGGAGAAAAGTCATGAAAAAAAAGACAATGTCACAAAAAAAAGAACGTTTGCTTAATTTAGAGGCAATTCTAAACTCCGCTAATCCAGCAATCAAGAATTTTTTTCACGAAACATATATGGAGGAAATGGATAAAGCTCATGAGCGTACTGTCTTGAAATTGGGCCTACAGTTTAAAAACAGACTCTCCCCGCAGCAGCAGAATCTATTGATGGAAGAGGCATCAGCTCAAGGGCTGTGCTAAAATAAACTAGGGAAAAACAAAAAACCGAGTTGTGTGTTGGCGCACACAACTCGGCCAGTCCCTTTGATTGGGAAGTCTACTAAAACAACATGAGTAGACTTTACCCATGATTAAATCCACTGTCAAGGTGGGGGGCTATACTTTTGTCTTTTTTCCGTAAATGAAAATTTCGGAGACGCTTAGTATGCGAACATTGACCCCTTCCCATTTTTTGTCCGTGGGTGACAAGTTTTATCCTGAGTTTGCCGTTCATGACAAAGAGCTGCCATCTGGGCCAACACTACTTTACGCTGTCATCTATAATCATGCAGGTAAGCATGATTATTGTTGGCCTTCCCAGTCGCGTCTTGCCTCTCTTTGCAAGTGCTCTCAGCGTAGCATTAAAGCATATCTTCGCACACTCATTCATCTGCAATATATTCAAATTGAAAAGCGTGGACTTCAAAATGTCTATCGCCTTCTGCTCTCCCCACGTATCCAAAGTCTTATTGATAATCTCTCTGGCGTTATAGGTGAAAATTTTGCACCTAATAATGGGCAAAATATGCCTTCAGTAGGGGCAAATATTGCCCCCAGAAATAAGAAAGAAGAAATAAGAAAAACACCCATACCATCTTCCATCACTTCACACTCTCTTCACCACTCTTCCACCGTGGGTGTTTCTTCTCTTTCGCCAAAGAAAGAAGCGAAGACGTTTTCGCCCACCATCACGACCGACTTTGAGCGCCTTTTCTCTGCATGGCCAGTCAAACAGGACAAACTAGCCTGTTCCAAAGCCTTTGCTCAGTTGACAAAGCAATATCGAGCACCTGCGCTTGAAGTCATTCTCTCAGCCATTGATCGCTTAAAATCCCACGACCGCCGTTGGAAAGCTGGCTATGTACCTAGCCTGAAATTTTGGCTCCTCGACGAACGATGGAACGATGAACCCATTGCTGATGGGCCACTCCACCACTCGTCTCAATCTTCTCAGGCTTCAGTTACTTCCTCTCACGTCTCCCACATTTCCCCCTGTGCTGAAGGGGCACGACCACAGTCGCACATTGTACGTCCGATGAAAAACGCTTCTGAAAACCTCTCGCGTACTAAAAACGATGATGTGATAAATCAGACTGTTACGGCACTACAGCGATTGTGGCCATCCCTTCAGCGCAGCCAATTTTTTGCAAATATAGCCGTAGCACAGTGTCGTGGTCTTTCGCCAAGCCTTCTAGCTCAACGCGCCACTGAGTACATTGGCACGCTCAAAGATAACGATCCAATGCCACTACGCGACTGGGTGAGAAACTATGCCAACGCCTGATGAAATTGCAAAAACACGCTTGCATAGCCTTTTGCGTTCTCATGCTGGGCCTACGCTTATGGCTGCGCTTGAAGATCCAGCTACGTGCGAGGTCATGCTCAACGCTGATGGCAAGCTTTGGCAAGAAAAGCTGGGCGAGCGGATGCACGTCGTTGGCCGCATTGAACGCTCTGATGCTCAAGCGATTTGTGACATTGTAGCGAGTTCACTTGGCACGACGATCACTGCGGAAAATCCTCAGCTTGATGGGGAATGGCCACTAGATGGTTCCCGTTTTTCGGGTGCTATTCCGCCCATTGTCACAGCTCCTATCTTTGCCATTCGCAAGCGGATCAGCCGTCTTGTGACGCTTGATGAATACGTAGAGCAAGGAGTCATGACGACAATTCAGCGAGATATTTTAAGGCAATCCATTGCCGATAAAAAGAACATTCTTGTTGTTGGGGGCACGGGTAGCGGCAAGACCACACTCACCAATGCTCTCATTGCTGAAATGGTTGATGGCGATGATGCAACGCGTTTCATGATTGCTGAGGATACTCTTGAAATCCAATGTGCAGGAAAAAATCTGGTGAGTATGCGCACCACTGACAATGTAAGCATGACCAAACTTATCAAGCAAATGCTTCGCCTTCGGCCTGATCGCATTTTCATTGGTGAGGTTCGTGACGGTGCTGCGCTTGATGTGGTGGACGCGTGGAATACAGGCCATGAAGGCGGCATTGCCACACTGCACGCCAATAGTGCTTTTAAGGGGCTTTCACGCTTACGCGGCTTGATCTCTCGTAATGATAACGCCCCGTTATGCATTGAGGAGGTCATCGCTGAGTCTGTGCATCGGATTGTCTACATCGAGCGCACTCCAAGCATGGAGCGCAAGGTGCAAGGCATTTTAGCCGTTGAAGATTACTCCAGCGAAACAAAACGGTACACAGTCAGATATTTAGACAATGAGGTCATTACACAACACGGCTTTGTTTGGTTTGAACAACGTGCCTTTTTGCCAAGCGATAAAGTGGCCATTGTCGAGGCTTGGATGAAAGAAGCAGAAGAGCAAACTGCTTTATTACAATAAGGAGTTGGTTTTATGAGATTATTCATGTGTTGTCTTTGTCTTGCAATGCTTGCGCTGCACGTATTTGCCCCTGAAGTTATGGCATCCGCTGGCACTGGCAGTGGCCTTCCATATGAGGACTGGCTCACCTCTTTACAAACTAGTGTAACAGGGCCATTTGCTTTTGCCGTGGCTCTCATTGGCATTGTCGTGGCTGGTTCCGTTTTGATGTTTGGCGGCGACCTGAATGGATTTTTCCGTACCTTGTTTTTACTTGTTCTGGTCATCTCTTTTGTAATTGGCGCAAATAGCTTTATGACCACGCTTTTTGGTCAAGGTGCTGTTATCGCAGTAAGTCCATCTCCATTGCAGGTCTGGGCCGTTTAATGCTTCGTACAGTCCCCATACATGCATCCATGAACAGGGCAAACCTGTTCATGGGTGGTGATCGTGAACTTGTTATGTTCTCAGGTCTCTTGGCCTGTGCGTTAGTTTTCTCTGCTCAGACATGGATTGCTACATTGTATGGCGGACTGCTGTGGTTTGGTGCGCTCTTTGTTTTACGTTTAATGGCCAAGAGTGATCCATTCTTACGCCATGTATACCTGCGTCACCGCATGTACCAGCGGTATTACTCAGCGCGGTCTATGCCTTTTCGAGTGAATAGAAGGTGGTACTCATGAGCGCAACATTTACCATTTTCACAAAAATCCTCTTTATCCTTTTTGCTATCCTCCCCATCTTTTTCTCTACTGTAGTCTTGGCCTTTTTTATTGTTGCTAGCACTCTTGTGGCTACCCAGCACGTTCTATGCAGCATCAAGTCTATGGGAGGTGCTATCCATGATTGAGACTCTTGCCATTTCCATAGGTCTTGTTGGCTTAGTCCTTTTTGGATTGCTCATTCTGGGTATTTTGCGCGTAACAAAGGCGATCAAGCTTGGTCGTTTTCGCTCAAGTACCGCTGGCGTTTCTGACCTTCTAACCCATGCCTCTGTTGTCGAGGATGGCATCATCTTGTGTAAAAGTGGAGCTTTCATGGCCGCTTGGATTTATGCAGGAGATGACCATGCTAATACGACTGACACTGAAAAAGAACATGTTTCATCGTTAGTCAATGCTGCAATAAAAGAGTTCGGCAATGGCTACATGATCCACGTTGATGCTGTGCGCCGTGCTGTTCCATCGTATATGGAAAATAGCCTCTCGCATTTTCCTGATCCAGTATCTGCGGCCATTGATGCCGAGCGTCGGGTATTTTTTGAAGGTCAAGATACCATGTATGAGGGCTACAATGTTCTTACGTTGACTTGGTATCCACCAACGCTTGCTCAATCAAAATTTGTTGAGCTGATGTTTGACGATGATGCAGCACTACAAAACCAAGACAACCAGAAATATTTAAGCAAGCTTTTGGCGCATTTCCAAAAGGATATTGATAATATTGAAAGCCGTTTGTCCACTGTCTTGCGTTTGGAACGTCTGCAAAGTCGGCAAGAAGTACAAGAAAATGGAAGTATTGCAGTTTATGATGACTTCTTGAGTCACCTTCAGTTTTGTATCACGGGCATTAATCAACCTATGCGCTTGCCAAACATGCCTGTTTATCTGGATTGCCTTCTAGGGGGCCAAGAGCTGTTTGGGGGTGTCGTTCCTAAAATTGGTCAAAACTTCATTCAGGTTGTTGCCATTGAAGGTTTCCCCTTGGAGTCCTATCCTGGAATGCTTTCTGCTTTGACAGATATTGATACTGAATACCGTTGGTCTAACAGGTTTATTTTTAAGGACCAACATGAAGCCGTCTCTGATATGAACTCGTTCCGCAAAAAGTGGAAGCAAAAGCAACGCGGCCTGATGGACGTTATTTTTCATACAAACTCTAGCCCTAATGCTGATGCTGTTGCCATGACTGAAGATGCAGAAGTTGCCATGGCTGAGGTGCAATCTGGTTTAACTGGAGCAGGGCTTTATACTGCTGCCGTTGTGCTCATGCATACGGATAGAGCACGGCTTGAACATTCCTCCCAAAAGCTTCAAAAACTTATTTTTAGCCTTGGCTTTTCTGCCCGTATTGAAACAGTCAATACCATTGAGGCTTGGCTTGGTAGTATCCCAGGGCACGGCGTTGAGAATGTACGTCGCCCAACGATTAATACCATGAACCTTGCCGACTTTTTGCCTCTATCAACAATTTGGACTGGAACGGATGCCGCTCCATGTCCTTTGTACCCACCTAATTCACCAGCTCTTATGTATGGCGTCACAAGTGGCAACGCACCGTTTCGTATCAATCTGCACGTTCGTGACGTTGGCCACACCATCATGTTTGGTCCTACAGGTGCAGGTAAATCTACTGCGCTTGCAACCATCGTTGCCCAGTTCCGCCGCTATGAAGGTATGAAAATCTTTGTCTTTGACAAAGGCATGTCCATGTACGCTTTGACTCGTGGTTGTAGAGGTGAACACTTCACTATCAACGGGGATGATAGCAAGCTACAATTTTGCCCATTGCAATACCTAGACACTCCTAGTGATCGAGCATGGGCCAAGGAATGGATTAACACAATCCTCGCCCTAAACGATATTCAGACCTCCGTTGAACAGCGTGCCCAAATTGGTAACGCTTTGGAAAGCTTGTCACACTCTGAGCAGAAGACGGTGACGGCATTCTCTCACATGATTCAAGATATGCCCATACGCCATTGCCTACAAGAAAGTTACACTGTTGGTGGCACCATCGGTGGTTTGCTTGATGCAGATAGTGATGGTCTCGGCATGTCTAGCTTCATGACCTTTGAACTGGAAGAGCTGATGCGCTTACCAGACAAGTTCGCTTTGCCTGTTCTTCTCTACCTTTTCCGCCGCATTGAAAGTGCTCTTGATGGATCACCAGCAATTATTGTTCTGGACGAAGCATGGCTCATGCTTGGTCATAAGGTTTTTGCTGAGAAAATTGTGGAATGGCTGCGTGTCTTACGTAAGGCCAACTGCGCGGTGATCATGGCCACCCAAAACCTTATAGACGCGGCAAACTCCGACATTTTCCCCATCATCGTGGAAAATACTGCCACCAAGATTTTCCTACCTAATCCCTTTGCACGAAATGAAAATATCGCCGCTGTTTATGAGCGCATGGGGCTGAACTCTCAGCAAGTAAACATCATCGCACAAGCTGAGGCCAAGCGTGAATACTATTTGTCTTGTGAGTACGGCAGCCGCCTTTTTTCGCTGAACTTACAGGAGTTCGCGCTCGCCTTTGTCGCCGCCTCTGACAAGGACAGCGTCGCGTATATGCAGAAGTTAGAAAAGCTTTATGGTGATGATTGGCTTGAGCACTGGCTCGCCAAACGAAACATAGATGTCAATAAATATATGGAGTTAGCATCATGAGTTGGTTTCATCGCACTGCTAAGGCTGAGGTAGGAGAAAATCCCTATACCAATGCCAAACAACACTGGAATGCCCATGAGAGTGAGATTTTATCGTCTCGCACCATGTGGCAAATTGTGGGGATTGTTTGCTTGCTTGTAGCCTTATGTTCGGTTGGTGGTATTGTCTACATTGGACAACAAAGTAAGTTTATTCCATATGTTATTGAAGTTGACAAGTTGGGCCAATCCATTGCAGTTGGCGTTGCTAATAAGGCGAGTCCTGTTGATGAGCGAGTGATGCATGCAACTATAGCCGCGTGGATCAGCGATGCTCGCATGGTTACACCAGACACAACTGTTCAGCGTGCAGCCATTTTTAGACTTTATGCTCATCTCCCCACGGAGTCGGCCGCCATTTTTAAGATGCATAGCTACCTGCAAAACGACAATACGAACCCGTTTAAAAGGGCCGCTGAGGAGACTGTGCATGTATCCATTACCTCCGTTATTCCCCAGTCTCCGAAGACATGGCAAGTGGACTGGGTGGAAGAGGTACGCGACCGCCAAGGAGCACTCGTTAAGAGAACAAACATGCGTGCATTGATCTCAGTCAGCATTGAGGCTGATGTGCAAGTGGATGAAGAGCAAATACGGCGTAACCCTTTGGGTATTTATATTCAAGACTTCAACTGGTCTAAGCAGGTGTGATACAATGAAAATACTTCCCTTTGCCCTTATTGCTTTAACGCTCACGCTTCCAGCTTGTGCATCGAAAACGGTTGGTGAACTTGGTGCTGCTGATGGTCTTTCAGCCTCATACTCCATTGATGCCGTGGGGCTTGGCCGTGACGCTGCGCTTGAGCTTGCTCAGCGTTACGAACCAGCCAAAACCCCCATCATCTTGCAATGTGTTCCTGGTGATTTTTGTGAGACTTTTGAGAAGTCCCTCCGTGATCAAGGCTTCGCAATCCTGACCCAAAAAGGCGAAAATCAGGGAGGCGTTATCGTTGCTCCAGTCACGGATGCCTTGCCAGACATGAGCTATGCCTATGCTGAAATTCGGACCTCTGATGGCAAATTTTTTAGCATCATGCGCCGTCTGGAAGAGCCAAAGCCTTCTGATGCAATCCTCCCTGCCATTAAAAACCTTAATTCGCTGAATGAAGAGGCTACTACGCCACAATTTGTGACGGCTTCCACCACCTATAGCGATGTTCCGCCTTTTAACGGTTTCGCTGTTGATGAAAGCGAGCCTCAAACCGAAGTTGTTTATATTGATACCAATAAAGAAAGGGCCTTGGCGCAAGCTCAGTCTGGCGCAGGTACTGTTAGCACGCCCGAAGAGCAAGCCATCATTAATGATGCATTACAAGAGGACACTGCTCCACCTAACAACAACCCTTTACTACAAGCACCACTACAAGTTGTCGTGACGGATCCCAGACCTGAGACTTGGGAACTTGTTCAAGGTTCGCTCTACAGCCAGTTGAGTGAATGGACTGAAGTAGCAGGCTATCAACTTGTTTGGAATGCTGAAAACGATTTGCTCATGATGACCAGTGCAACATTCAAGGGGACCTTGGAAGAGGTCATGCGTAGCCTTTTCAACGGCCTTGCCAAGCGCGGACACAGCTTCGTCGTAACGTTTTATAGAGCCAATAATGTCATGGAAGTCGAGGGAGAGTAGCCATGCAGAAAATTATCAAATGTTTTGTTTTGGCAATTGTGGCCACACTTTTCATGTCTGCCTGTAGCGTCAAAAGTCCTATCATTACAGAACAGGATATTTTGCAAAAAGGGCAAGAACTGGAAGAGCTCACTGCTCCCAAGACTGTTCGCGTTGTGGATGAGCCGTATCTGGGTTCTACTGAAGTAGCACTGACAAAAACCGATAAAAATTTAGCACGCCATATCACGTTGAACATGGTTGGTTCTTTAGGTGACGTGTGTGCTTCGGCAACAAATATTACTGGCTTCTCTTGGTACGTTGAAGATGAGCAATCCTTGTCGGAGCATGTGAAGTATACGGGCAGTATAGAGTCTTTTTGCCGTTATCTGTCTCTACGCTTTGGCTACGTTTGGCGTTATGACGATGCTACAAACAGTATTGTTTTTAGTCGCGTTGCTACTCGCACGTTCACGCTTTTGGCTGCTCCTGGTACAATTAACTATAAAAATCAGATTACCAATGAGTCTGAAGGCTCCTCAAGTAGCAGTAGTGACAGTGGTACAAGCACAACGCTTGATACAGCACAAAACAATACCACAAAGTTTGACGTGGATGTTTGGGGCGAGGCTGTCGCTACCATTAAAGGCCTATTGACGAAAGAAGGCAAAGTTTCGGCCAACCTTGCTGCGGGTACAATTACGGTCACTGATGAAGCGCGTGCCCTACGTAACGTTGAAGATTTTATCAAAGATTACAACGACAAACTAAGTCGCCAAGTTGCCTTACAAGTTCGCGTTTGGCAGCTCACCGTTGAGGATGAAAATGAAGTAGGCCTCAATCTCCAAGCCATGTTTGATGATGGCGGTTCCTTTGCCTTGGCATCAGGCACAGCTATCGACTGGTCAACCATCGGTGGAGAACTTAGTGCCTCCATCACTGACGGTAAGCTGAAAGACAGCTCATCTACGCTTAAAGCCTTATCCACCTACGGCAAAACTTCCCTTGTTACATCTGGCTCTGGTGTGACCATGAACAACCAGCCTTTGCCAGTCCAGAATATTACAAGAGATACCTACATTGCCAGTATGTCACTGAGCACCACGGATTATAGCCAAACATCTGAAATTACCCCTGGTGAAGTGGTGACGGGCTTTGCCATGACGGTAATCCCACACATTCTGGATCGCCGTACCGTTATCCTCCAATATAATGCCTCTCTCAATTCCCTAGATGCTCTTCGTGAGTATTCCGATGATAGCGTTAAGGTCGAAATGCCAAAAATTAGTAGCCGCGCATTTTCTCAGCGCGTGACTATGCGCATGGGACAAACTCTGGTGCTTGCAGGGTTTGAACAGGAAAGCCATGGCCAAAATGACACCCTCGGCGCGTTACAGATTGGCCGTGCTGGAAGCTACGGACGCACCCTGATTATCATCACCATCTCCGTTGAAGATGCCATGGGCTATACTGGGGGACGCCATGACTAGCCAATTAGGCGAACATATATGGATCAGCATTTTCTTCGCTGAGCTAGTAGCCTTGACGTACTACGATATACGTTACGGTATTCTACCTGACGACTGGACTATCCCTGGAACTATTGCAGGTCTTACCTTTGCTTTATTTGAAATCGGCCCTGTTTCCCTTGAGGGAAGCGTTGCAGGGATGCTCGTCGGGGGTGTTGGTTTCTGGCTATTGCATGCTTTTTGGCCAGACAAGATGGGCTTTGGTGATGTCAAGATGGCGGCCATGCTGGGTGCGGCTTTTGGCATTCAACACCTTCATGAAATTATTTTGATCGCAACGGTAACGGGTGTGGTCGTAACCTACATGCTGCGGCGTAAGCTTGTTCCGTTTGGTCCGTTTTTGGCTCTAGGGGCTGCATGGACGGAGTTTGGTTTTAGAGATCTCTATGGTCCATATTTGGGCGTGGGGACTCTATGTGCAAAGCTAGGTATGTAAAGGGGTATATTCATGAACATGAAGATTATCCATATTAATAACAAGCCTTACGCTGTGCATCTTTGGTGGCAATTGCACTATGAGGCAAAAAATTCTCGCAAAGATGTGCTTCTTGCTGCTCGTGCCATGGCCAAAGAGGCACAAGAAGAGGGCTTTACCCAAGAGCAAGCCTACAATGTTGTTGCAATCAAATTGCCACAATACGGCCTTGGTATCACAACTGAAAGCTCACGCATTCAGTCTTTAGCAGCATCAATTCGTCCTAAGATTAGCGTCAATCAAGGCTTTATAGGCATCTTTCGCTTTACGGACGGTTGGTGGGTTTGTGGCATTAGCAACCAAAGTGTTGCGGCTGAAGGCGACCGTTTTTTTGAGTCTGAAAACGAAGCGCGTACTCACGCTAATCATCTTGCTGATCTCTTCGGTGAAAAAGAAGAAGCTATCTGTTTAACGCAAGAGGAAAGTGAGACGTACCTCGCACCTTTGCTGGCCTCTGGTGTTGTCGTTGAACCTCTGTACCCAGGCATTAGTGGGCATTCACGATTGCTACGCAATGTGGGTATAGGGGTTGGGATCATCTTAGTTCTATGTGTCGCTAAATGGGCATGGGACACCATGGCAAGTGAAGCTGCTCGGAATAGCTCCCGACAACTTATGTTGAGTAAGGCCGAACGTGAACAAGCCATTGCCGCAAATATCCATCGGTATTTTCCCGACAAATGGCTGGATGCTCCCACTGTGGCCACAATGCAAAATGTCTGCATGTCGAAACTTCTTGCAGTACCTCTTGTTACTCAAGGATGGAAAATGGAGTCAGCTTTATGTTCTCCAAGTTCTCTTGAGGTGAACTGGCAACATTATGGAATGGCCTCATATGTGGATTTGCCGCCACTAGCGAAATTAACCAGTCCTAAAAAAGCTGTTTCTCATGGCAATATTTCAAGTGACATTCAGCCACGTCGTCAAGATAAAGACCTTTTAAAAACGAATGACGTTGGCATTTATCTCTATGAAATAACACGTCAACTATCGTGTAAATTGAAAGTTATTTCATGGAACACTGAAGTAAGCAGAACCATAGAAGGGGTGAAAATAACGTCACCGTGGATTGAGGGACAATGGGCACTAGAAGCTATCCCTAGCCCGTTCATCTATAGCGTTGTTTTTGATTTACTTGGGCAAATTCCGTCACTCACCATCACAGAAATATCCTACGCCAATGGCCAATGGGCCATGAAGGGGAATGTTTATGCAAGTCGATAAAAATAAGATGCTCAAAATAATTACCGTTGTCTTTGCTCTTGTGGCCATAGGCACGATTGCCTTTGCTTACTGGCAATTAAAGGTAATCAACGATAGCCCTGTAGCCAATGTTCCCCTTCAAGCTCCACCAAAGGTACAAGAGACAAAGGTAGCTTCTAAACCTGAGTCTACCCCGTTTGTTTGGCCAGACTCAAGCAAAGCAACCATTGGAGCACTTACCCAAAAACAAGCTCAGTTTGAAGAGCTGAAGCTAGATGTCTCCATTGCTGAGCAAGAAAACAAGCTTAGAATGCTTAATAAAAATCCTGAAGAGGCCATGCCTACGCTTGTTTTACCTCCTGCGTCATTGCCTCCAGTAGAAAAGGTCGAAAGTGCTCCAGTGAAAGCAGCGCAACCAACAGAACCCACTTTGCTTGCTATCCATGGCGTCGATGGTGACTTGATTGCTGTTTTTTCTACGCCAAAAGGGAAAAGCTCTGTGCGTGTAGGCGACGCAATTTTACATAGCAAAGTGCGTGAAATCACTCTTGACGCTGTGACCTTGACCAATGGTAAAGTTTTACAACTCGGCCAAGATAATTAGGGGGGGGGCATGCAAGGATCACTATTAGCAAAACTCCCCGAAGAGATACAAAAACGCGTTCGCCTAGAAGATGGACAGCTTTTTGTCTCTGAAGAGTTACGTGGTACTCAGGAAATTATATCCTTTGTAGGTTATATTAAACGCTATGGTGTAAAAAATGTGGTTTGGGTGGAACCAAAGGAATTTGACAAGCAAAAACGTGCTTTTAGCTCTAATGACAATGAATATGAAGATGCTGACGTACAACAATATGCCCGTCGTCTCTTTGAGCAAGCCTATAACGAAAATGCATCTGATATACATATTATTGACGTTGGTGAATATGGCCTCATTCGCTTCCGTCGTTTGGGATTACTCAAAGACCATGCTCAATTAGGCGGTAATTTTACACAACGTTTGGTGGCTACCATTTTTGGCACCATGTGTAATGGACGCTCTGATGGCGACTTTTCTCCCTTGAAGCGTCAAGATGGACGCATTTCAGAACGAAAATGGCTTCCTGCTGGCGTGCATTCTATGCGCGTGCATACGGAACCCTTGCAGTCGGCACAGTCGGAAACAGGTATGGGAACCTATATGCCTATCCGACTACTCTACGACCGAACAAAGGCAGAAGGCTCACTTGAAGAGCGCGTGAATGTTCTGGGCTACGACAGTAATAACAGTAGACGTTTTCGTTTTTTAACCCAGCGTACAGGTCTAACGCTGATTTCTGGACCTACGGGGCACGGTAAGTCAACACTGCTGAAACATATCATGGAAGGGCAAACCATTTCTAATCCTGAAAAGGCCTACATTAGCCTTGAGGATCCTGTGGAATACCCTATGTCGCGCGTTCAGCAAGTTATGGTTTCCACCAAGACAAGCTCTGATCCGCTCCAACGCGGCCGTGCTTACATGGACGCCCTTGCTGGGGCCATGCGTTCTGACCCTGACGTAGTTATGATTGGTGAAATTCGCTACCCAGAAGCCGCTTCAGCTGCCATTGACATGGCTCTTACGGGGCATGGTGTTTGGGCAACGATCCACGCCAATAACGGCTTTGGCATCATTCGGCGTATGGTGTCACTACTGAACGCCGCAAACTACGCGGACCCATTAGAATATCTTTGCGACCACAATGTTATTGCTGGTCTTGTTTATCAGCGTCTTTTGCCATTGCTTTGCCCTCATTGTAAAAAATCTCTTTATGCACTTCGTGAGAATGCAGAAGAGCTTGGTAAATTCATTGAGCATGACGTATTAGACCGTATTTTTTCTGTTACAGAAAGTTCACAAATTGAAAATATTTCGTTGTGGAATAAAGATGGGTGTAAACATTGTGACCATCTTGGTATTGTTGGCCAAACTGTAGCTTCTGAAGTTATTGTTACAGACCAGAAGATGCTAGAATTCTTACGTAAAGGTCAATACAACGAAGCACAAGACTATTGGGAAAATGAAGTACATGGACGTACCTATGTACAACACGCCATTGAGCATATTTGTAACGGTCTTGTTGATCCTACTCTAGCTGAGGCACGCCTTGGTGTTCCGTTGAACTTCTCCAAACTACATGACCTCTTTGTAGATTAGTGGAGAAAGCCATGAGTATTAGAAAAAGCTTACAACGCCTTAGTTTTGATGACGATGTACGGCAACGTACATGGCGCAAGCTTGCGGCTCAGCTGAAGCACGACGTGGGGCTGGAGTATGCCTTATCAGTCATGCGTGACCGCTTTGAGGAGCGCAAATCCTTTCTTCTTGCTGGCGTCTTTGAAGATATTTTGCGGGGCTTACGCAACGGTGAGTCCCTAGATGTTGCACTCCGCGACTATGTTCCACCTGAAGAGCTAATGCTGATCCGTGGTGGCTATTTATCTGCAAAATTAGAAAGTAGTTTAACCCTGTGTGCAAAGCTTATTGATGCACGCAAGGCTATCTCACGGGCTGTTGTAAGTGCCATAGCCTATCCACTGCTTCTCATAACTATGCTTGTAGTCGTTCTTATCGTTATTGCCTTGCATGTGATGCCGACGCTTACAATGCTTGTTGATCCGTCCACGTTTACGGGACCAGCAGCAATCTTACATAATGTATCTCTCCTTGTAGCATCTCAATATGGACTAGTACTTTTAGTATTTCTTATTGTGACAATAGCACTTATATTCATAAGTTTGCCAAAATGGACAGGAAAATCACGTCTTCTTGTTGAAGGCGTTCCTCCATGGTCTATTTATCGCCTTATTGTAGGCACAATGTGGCTTTTTACTGTTTCAACAAGTCTCCAAGCAGACATTCCATTAGTGCAGATTATGGATGACATGCTTAAAAATAAAATCAGTCCATGGCTACGGGAACGGGTTGAAGCAATTCGCTTACAATATACACAAGGCAAAAACTTTGGCCGTGTTCTTGTTGATACAGGATTGCATTTTCCTGACCCTACAATGGTTGATGATATACTTGTATATTCAACTCTGCCAACGTTTGAAACTATCCTTCATGCTTTGGCTGATGAATGGCTTGAAAATGGTATTGCGCGTGTAAAAACGCAATCTACCATAGTCAATACAACACTACTGGTGTGCATTATGGGTGTTATGTGCTGCATAGGTATGGCTGTCATATCAATTCAACAACAATTAAGTGCTAATTTAGGAGCTGTGTAATGGAAGCTGTAATGAATGAACAAAACGTAGTGGTAGAAGAGTCTCGTAAACGTGAAGCTGGCTTTAGCGGCCTTGAAATGGTTGGGGTATTTCTCTTTTTCCTCACTATGGTTGCAGGTGGTGCATGGGTCGTCTCTGACCTTTTTGAAGGGAGCAAAGTCGCTGAACTCCAACAAGGGGTTGCTTCTATTCGGATGAATGTACAGCAGATGTACGCTTCTTCGACCGACTATACAGGACTTGATAACACCGCTGCCATTGCCGCTGGTGCAGTACCATCAAAAATGGTTGATGATAGCTCTACTATCATGTCTCCATGGGGTGATGCCATTACGGTTGCCCCTGGTACAGACACCAAAAACTTCACCATTACTGTAACTGACCTTCCACAATCTGCTTGTGTCAAGCTTTCTCAATTCCAAGCTTATGCTTGGGAAGACATTACTGTTGGTGGAACGACAGCGATCGATCTCACTGTACAGGCTGCTTCTGCACTTTGCACGGCTGATGGCCTTTCAGTTGTCTTTACTGGGCGGTAAAAAGCTATGACACTGGATAGCTTGCAATTTTCCGATCTTATTCTCATGGACGACAAGGCTTTTCTCAAAGGCACACCAGAACTAGGTCAACAAATGCAACTCATTACACCAGAGATGGTGCATCCTAATGAGCTTCGTGAACTGATTGACACAGTAGAAAATTCTTTTTCGTCTCATCGTGATGGCGTGGAAAATATCCGTATCGGATTTGGCAAGCTGTCCTTTCGTGTCGCAAACTTTAGCGGCGTAGACGGTCGTGCATACTTTCTACGCCGCCTTGCTGAAAAAGTTCCAACAATGCAAGAGCTTGGCTTTGATAAAGGGCTTTGTGATTGGCTCTTGCATAAAGACCGCCAAAAAGGACTTGTTCTTTTTTGTGGCTCCCAAGCCTCGGGCAAAACAACATCAGCTGCTGCATTTATTGCTTCACGCCTTGCCCTTTATGGTGGGCATGCTGTGAGTTGGGAAAATCCCGTAGAAATGCCTTTGGCTGGTCCTCATGGTGAATATGGTTACGCGTTCCAAACGCAAGTACGGAGCGAAGCAGAACTGGCCGCCCATATTGAACGCTCTCATCGTTTTTCAAGCCCTAACATTGTCTATGTTGGTGAAATTCGTTCAAAACATGCCGCTAGCGAAGTTCTGCGCGTGTCCCTTGGATCAGCTAATCAGATTGTAGTTTCAACTATTCACGGTATGGGGATTATCACCGCTCTTGAACGTCTCATGACGTGGGCCGCGGAGCTAGATAGTGACGTAGCAAGTCAGAACCTTGCTCACTCTTTGCTCGCCATTGTGTACCAAGAACTACAAACTGAAAACGATACAACTATCATGAAAACCCCTGAAACACTTCTAGTGCCGTTTTCGTCATTTAGTCGCAGTTTAAGGTCAAAGATACGGGACGGTCGCCTTGCAAGCCTTGCTGAAGAGATAACACTCCAACGTAATAAAGTTAAGTTTCAAGGCATGGGAGCAATATCATGAAAGCCACCGCAATCTTTTGCTTTTTACTTGGCCTTGTTACCCTTTTTGCCCATTTTTACGAACAGGATCAAAGCATAAAAGAAGCTAAATTTGTGATCTTAGCAAAAAATTTCATCACCTATCGTAGCGCAGTGAGTGACTTTATTCATGACAATCCTACTACCACACTCACCGAAATTACTACAGAGCAAATTACCACATATTTACCCGTAAACTGGCAAGCCATGCGAACATGGAAAACTGCCATACAAAACAATATTGCCTACCTTTATGGAGCGGCTACCGCTGAGGAGGCCGTAGCTGTTCGTCGCTATGCGTATGGATCACCATCTCTAGGTCTTTCTGTAAATGGCAATTTTATATCAGGCACAACAACGATGGCGCTACCTGCCATAATTCCTGATGGTCAATTAATTAGTGTTATGAGTGTTGGAGACTAAATGATGATGCAGATAAAAAAACGCGAAGCAGGTTTTGGGGCGTTAGAGATGATGGGCGTCATACTCGTCTTAGCGATTGTCCTCCCCATGCTTTATGACATGTGGAGTGATGGCGTCACTGAAATTAAAAAGCGTGCCACAGCAAAGCATTTTATAGAAGTAGCTGAGGCCGTTGAACTCTATGGACTCACCTACAGTGACGAACTTTTAGCCGCGTCCACGGCAACCTCGGGCACTGTTATTACCATCGCAGATTTGCAAGATGAACAACTTTTGTCTGAACACTTTCAAGAGCTGAACCCTTGGGGCCAGTCCTATCTAATTTATGCACGCGAACCTCGTACTGATGAGCTTCAACTCATCATCCTTACTTCTGGCGGCCTTGAACATGAAACGGATAGCCCAAAGTTTGGCAATATTATTGTACCATCAACGGCTGCTCTTGCAACAGCTGGCTTCATCCCAGTTGATACGCCAACAAATTTACAAGGTGCGTACAATGCTTGGCTTGCTAATCTGACCAGTCTTAACATTGCCTCTACAGGTGCTGGCCATCTTGGGACTGTCATCACGCCATCGGCTAGTGATCTAAGCAGTGACTTTCTCCATCGTGTGGAAATTCCTAACCACGACGAACTTAATGAAATGTGGACTGAGCTTGATATGACGGATCACGACATTGAAAACGTGAAGACCCTGCAATTTACCCCACATACCATTGACGAAATTACGGACGGCCTTTGTGTCGGCACTGAACAAGAAGGTGCACTCTTTCTCCATGAAAGTGACGGCCTTTACATTTGCCGCAATGGAGCAGCTGAAAACATTGCCGACACGGGTAACTCCGTTATGCCTCGTGAAATGACCATCGCTGCATCTGGTGACATTATCACCAAGCCGACTTGCGACGAAGCGACAAATACTACTCCTGAAATTTTTCTCTCACCGACCTTGGTGTCATCGGGTGCTGTCTCGTCTCTATCGTCAATTCAAACATGGGCGACTGAGCTGTCTGATACAGAATGGCAAATTTTTATGCGTGTCTTAACGGAAACAGGTTGGATCTATCCTACCTCAGACTATGGGAAGATTTTGGTTACAACCACATGTGTAAAATAGCATTTGTAGCCATTGTTTTTCTACTCATGACTGCACAGTCAGCCTTTGGTCATGATTGGGAAAGCTCATTTCGTGAACCATGCCAAGAGTTTAAAATACCAATTGAACTGGCCATGGCCATAGCGAAACATGAAAGCGGCTTCAACCCTTGGGCCATTAACATTGCAGGTAAAGGCTTTTTGCCCACAAGCAAAGCAGAAGCTCAGGTACTCATCAAACAAGCACAACAACGCAAGCAATCGTTTGATGTGGGCCTCATGCAGATCAACAACTGGTGGCTGGAACGCCTCCATATTTCACCAGAAATTGCTTTACTGCCTCAGAATAATATTCGGCTTGGGCTTTGGATTTTAGCACAGGAAATTCAGCGATATGGCTTTAGTTGGCAAGCCGTTGGCGCGTACCACTCGCCACACAAAAAACGCCAACAAGTTTATGCCTATGCCGTATCGCAACACTATCAGCGTTTTATCGCGGAGGAAAAATGAAAAAAATAGCTCTCACTTTGTGCATCGCGTTATCGTCTTGTGTCGTACCAAACTTAGCAAATGCTGAGCAGAGTTTGCCAAATCCCACAATGGATAATTTCTTTTGGGAAGGGGTAGCTGATGTGCCACTCACTGCCTCAGAAAAGGAATCCCTGCGTATAGCTCAGCAATGGCAACAGTATAACAAATACACCGTACAAGGCCGTGATGGCATTATCCGCTTTTTATTCGGTGCTGTTCAGCCTTCCGTCGTCTGTGCAATTATGCAGATTACCGACATTGAACTTCAAGCAGGTGAAACTATCAACTCTCTTCACCTTGGCGATACCGCACGCTGGCTTGTAGAGCCAGCAGTTACAGGTTCTGGTGATGCAGAAGTTCAGCATATTGTCGTCAAGCCTATGGACGTGGGTCTTGAAACGTCGCTCATGGTGACAACTAATCTGCGCACCTACCATATGCGTCTCGTCTCTCAAAAACAGCAATACATGCCGCGTGTGGCTTTCATTTATCCTGACGCTGCCGTTGCTCGTTTTGAAGCGAAACAAGAGCGTGAACAAAAACAACGCGCCGCTGAGACTATTCCTGCAACGGGGGAACATCTTGGCGATCTTAATTTTGATTACGACATTTCGGGCAACGGCGTAAAGCCTGTGCGTGTCTATAACGATGGTGTGCGAACAGTCATACAAATTCCATCCTCTGAGGAAGTCCCAACTTTGCTCATTTTACGCGAGGGTGAGGAAGTGCTCGCAAACTACCGTCTGCAAGGCGACCGCTATATTGTTGATGCCGTTTTTGACAAGGCCATGCTTATTGCAGGTGTTGGTTCCAAGCAAAAAAAGACGCTCATTGCACGTCGAAAGTAGGTGTTGCTATGTTCGGAAAAAAGAAAACACCCGACCCACTGGACATTTCGACAGTAGCTGGTGCTGGTACACGCAGTGTCAATAATGTGCCCCTATATATTGGCGGTGTAGTCGTTGCCTGTTTCCTCGTCATTATCGGTTCTGTCATGTATGACCGCTCTCAAGATCCTATGTACTCATCAGCGGAAACGGAAAAGCCGTCTGCCAACTCAGTAAAATTTGCCAACGAAATGACCGCAGACTGGAGTGGCAAAGGCATTATTGCGCCAAAGGAAGAAATAAAGGTTGTTGAAACACCACCGCCTCCTCCAGTTGCACCTGTAGCGGAAATGCCTCCTTTGCCAGAACTACCTGCTCCCGTCGTAGATCCATACCACAATGAACGCGATCAGCTTCGTAGTGCTCGCATACGCGCATACCAAACAGCTCTGAATAGCCAGACTAAGGTTAACACTACTGTACCCCAAACAACTCAGCAAAAGATTGCCGCGAACCAACAACAGCTTGCTAGCCTGGGAGATCCTACCAATGCATACCAAGCCAAACTTGCGGCCATCTCAAGCAACAGTGAAAGTGCAGCTCAAAGCGGCAGTGGAGCAACGGGAACAACTGAAACAATGACAGAACTGGGGCAAACAACATCACGCACAAGCTGGACCATGCCTAATAGTGTGGAACAGCATGCCCCGTTCACCTTGCAAGCAGGTTTTGTCATGCCAGCCATCATGATTTCGGGCATCACGTCGAACCTTGCAGGACAAGTCATGGCCCAAGTCTCTCAAGACATTTATGACAGTCCTAGCGGCCAGCACTTGCTCATTCCCAAGGGAACACGCCTCATAGGTACATACAGTAATGACGTGTCATACGGCCAAGAGCGCATCCTCATGGCGTGGCAACGTCTTGTTTTCCCCCACGGTGCAACGCTCGACATTCAAACTATGCCTGGTGCTGATGGAGCAGGTAATGCTGGATTTAGCGATGAGGTCAACAATCACTATTTACGCATCTTTGGCTCAGCAATCTTGCTTTCAGGCATCATTGCAGGTGTGACCCTCAGCCAAGATACAAGTGACGATGATGATACAGATAGCACCTCCAGTGCCCTTTCTGAGTCTCTGGGACAAAACCTTGGTTCAACCATGGCCGCTATGGTGCAAAAAAATATGAGCATTGCACCAACCCTCCACATTCGCCCAGGCTATCGTTTCAATGTCATGGTGACCAAGGACATCAATTTTAACGCGCCATATAGGGGATTGTAAGATGACGTACAGCCTTAAAGAAATTGCGGAAGATAGCAGCAAACGAAATGAAATTATAGACGATTTGGACAGTGTGTTTAGAAAGCATGATTTGTATGGAGATAATGCGGCTGTGGCCTGTCTTTACGCTCTCAATCGACAGATAGGGCTTGAAACACTTCCTAAATCTCAAGAGCTGATTGTAAAAATTGGCTATGTTTGTGGCTCTCATGCAAGTTGGCGAGGTGTTTTTAAAAGAATTGATGAAAACAGAGAAATTCTTCAATTTTTACAAGAGCATGCTCCTGAAGTATTAGAACGCTTTGGATGTATTGAAAGTTGGCTAGCAGGGAATGATAAATTCTTTGTGGATTTGGCCAATGCCCTTGAAATTGAACAAATGATAGGGATTGATGGAAATTTTCCTCGCCCGTGGACGGGAAGTTTTCCGATGGATGACGCCTATATCAACTTTACGGATATTTCCTTCAATGCGCCATACGGGGTGGCATATGAATAAACTTCCAGAAGAACTTATTGATGCTTTTCACATGGCTGGCATGGAGTTCAATTCTACTCGCACACCTGAAGAACTGCTACAGCGAGTTGTTCTAGCTGTTACAGAAATTGATAAAAGCAGAGGAATTTTCAAGCGCATTGATGAGAACAGGGAACTCTTAGAATGCCTTCAAGAACATGCTCCTGAAGTGCTAGAGCGTCTTTGTTGGCTTGAAGATTTTATCGCAATAAATGACAAGTTTTTTGTAGATATTGCCAATGCTCTTGAACTTAAACCTCTAGGCATGGGGTCAAGATTTCCCCGTCCTTGGTCTGGGAACTCTTCGATGGGCGATTGCTATATCAATTTTGAAAACGTTGGGGGCGACCATGCGTAAGGCTACTATTTTGGCGTGTGCTTTAGCTATTTCGTTGATTTCTGGAATGCCTAATACTGCAAAAGCAAGTGGCATTCCTGTTATTGATGCCGCAAATTTAACACAGAATACTGTTGATGCTCTTGAGTCCGTAACACAGACAATTAAGCAGATAGAACAGTATATCTTACAGCTTCAACAATATGAAGACCAAGTCAAAAATACAGTTGCGCCATATGCGTACGTTTGGGCTAAAGCAGAAGAAACAATGGCCGCAGCGTATTCATTGCAAAATACTGTCAATGCATGCGTCAATACTACAGGAAGTTTAGATACATATTTGGAAAAATATAAGAATTTAAACACATATCGCAGTTCACCATACTTCGATCGTATGAGTGGTGGCACGGATGAACAAGCTGCCGCGCTCATGGAAGGTGAAGAAAAAGGTTCTGAATTACAAAAAGCCGCGAATGACGCGGCTTTCCAAGCCCTTCAACAACAAGGGGAAGCAATCCAAACTGATGCTGCAACATTACAAACAATACAAAGTAATGCCGCCACAGCAGGAGGACGTATGGAAGCTATTCAATATACTAATCAATTGTCAGCACAGCAATCAAGCCAGCTACTTCAGTTGCGCAGCCAACTCGTTGCTATGCAAACAGCTGAAGCAGTTCGCGCACAAACAGTATCGGACCGCGAAGCTAAGCAAATGGCCGTTCGGGAAACTTTGCTAGAGAGCAGGTATGAGGCAAGCGAGGTTATAGAGTGGAAAATTCAGTAGGTGTATGATTATGTTATTACTGAGGCTTTGAAAAAAACATGTCCGTCATAGGTTTATCAATGCTTCTACCTTCGCCTTTAAGCTTGTTTATTTCTTTATTAAGAAGATCTATCTGCTTGTCTAACTCCGCTCGTTGCTCCTGAAGTGCCTCAACTTGCTTTTCTAGTTTTACTAGGTTCTGATCTTTTGCAAACGTATAATTTGGAGCTGCTATTGTGACCATTATGCAAAATACTAAAATAGAAAAATATTTCATTGCAATATTCCTCTTCTCTTTATTTTTATTAGTTACATGTAGCACAGCCTATGCAGAACTAAGCTCATCTGGGATACTCGATGATGTGTATTTTAAATACACTGAAGAAACTGCAAAGTGGCAGTCTGAAATAGAAAAAGCAGCTACATGGTTATTTCTATCTCTTGTGACAATTAGCATGGTTTGGACATTTTCGCAACTTCTCTTTCATCGCTCTTCTTTTGCAGAATTTTTTGGAGAGCTTATTCGGTTCATCATGTTTTCAGGGACGTATTTATGGTTTTTACAGAATGGTGCCGAAATGGCTACCCATATACTAAATTCATTTATTATGCTTGCAGGTAAAGCGTCTGGAGAAAGCTTTGTAAGTCCCTCAAGCATTGTTGACATAGGCTTTCAGATTACTGACAAAGCTTGGTCAAATATAGATTTATTTGACAACTTTGGAGCATCACTCCTTTGTGGTATTATAGCCTTTATTATTTTGGTACTCTTGGCTCTTATTGCCATTAACTTGCTCTTGCAGCTCTGTTCCGTATGGGTTTTAGCCTATGCAGGTATTATATTCCTCGGCTTTGGTGGTTCAAAATGGACTTCTGATATGGCAACAAATTATTTTAAAACAGTCATTGGCGTTGGAGCAAGTCTCATGACAATGATATTGCTTGTCGGCATTGGCAAAACTATTATCTACGAATACTTCAGTCAAATGTCACAACAGAATAATATGCACGAAATGGCAATTATGTTCGTAGCTTCTCTTACTCTTTTCTTTCTTGTTGAAAAGCTTCCAGCGATGGTTTCAGGCATTGTAACAGGTGCAAGCATTGGCCAAGCTGTAAGCACGGGCTCTTTTGGTGCAGGGGCCGCAACTGGTGCAATTATGACAGGTGGAAGTATGGGACTAGGCACTGCTGGCGGTGTTTCAAGAGCTACAGGTCTTACTGCCGCTGCTGGCATGGCAAAGGGTGGAGTAAAAAGCGTGGCAAAGGCTGGTGCACAATCTCTTGCAAGTGCTGCATTTAGAAGAGTTGGGGGTAAATAATGCGATCAACGAAAGTCTTAACATTTCTTACGGCCTTGGTGGTCATGGGAACCACGCCCGTTTTTGGCGCAGATACGGACGTTCTAACTGGAGACACAGCCTTGGCTTGCGAGGCTCTATTGTGCCTATCGTCTTCATCTCCACCTGCTGAGTGCGCTGAAGCTCTCTCCCGTTATTATAGCATTCACAGAAGTAAGTCATGGAAAACAGCACGCGATAGACAACGCTTTCTGGACCAGTGCCCAACTGTTGATACCGCAACTGTTACGACTAAGTAGTGAGAAAATTTTTTTCAAAGGAGAGCATTATGCGCAATATATCAGTAGGATGTGAAACTGTATTAAGAACATACCTTAGTCAATATGGAACGGAACTACCTAATGCTACTAATAATCTTGAAAACATGAACGTTGAAGAACTTCTTTCAGAGTTCTTTGATAAGCGTTTTGATACGCATGAAAAACGTTCCAATACAGGGCTTAATGTTTTAGGTCGATTTATTGAAGCCATACGCCAGTGCGAAGAACGAACCGATATAGAGGCTCTTTGTATGTTCATTGAGAAAGAGCTAGATTATTGGGTTATTGGTGGCTGTTACAAGTGCATTGTTTATATGCCTGAAAGAAGTTTTCATAGCGAAAAATTAAAAGGAAAAATCATTATTGAATTAGCCAGAGGTTCACAATCTGGAGTTATGTTCTTTGAAATTCAAATAAGCAAGAAGAGCAACTTTGCCAACATTCAAGAGAAAGAACTCTCTCGTACAGGTTGGCAAAGAAGCTATCGCTATTACAACATTTCTCTAGCTGAAGAGGATGCTGAACGCTTTGTTCAGACTTTGCTTTTTTTAGACCTATTCAGGCAACGCTTTCTGATGACAACTGCATCTGGTGTCCTTGGCTCAATGAGTACACAAAAGCTACAATCAGAATCAGGGAAAGTATTTTCTTTTAGGGAATGTGTACTGAAAGAATAAATAAAGCAATCTTCCTTACAAACTAAATTTTATTAAAAGGAGTAATGTATGGACCCTAAAAAAACTTTTGAAAACCGTGCAACTGAAACAGGCGAATATGCCCACAGTGAATGTCAGAACTGTAATGAAGAGCTGTTTTTTGCCATGCGTGACAACTATCACAATTTTTCAATAGGCCTTCGCACTGTTTTACAGTGCCTGCACCTTGCTGAAGAGGAGGGAAATGTGCCAAAGTTACCACAAGAATGGTGGAATCAAATTGCCAATCGGCATAATATTGAATTTTTAAAAAAACGAAAAAGGGAATAAATATGTATGTTTATAAATTGTCAGTTGATGCACTACAATGGTTTTCGATTTTAGAAGAAAACTTTGCGACAGCTACGAAAAAAAATTTTCCTTATTACCAAAAAAATAAGCAAGGAGAAGATGTGCATTATGCAATTTGTCCAGAGTGCAACAATCCTATTCAAATTATAGGATTGTATAAGTCTCTTAAACATACGCTAAGGCCATATGCTAAGCACTGTAGCTCACCCGTAGAAGGGTTTCCAGTCTTTGACCCTAAAGCAATCAAGTATTGCTCTCTTTCTCGAAAACGAAAAAATCGATTGTCGAAAAAATCTTTACGTTCATCAGATATAAAAGGAAGGCAAACACTTAAAATTCTTATAGAAAATTTTGACCAAGTGGCTTATATGTTTGGCTTATTTTCTGGAATACGAATGTCTCCAAACTTAGCAAAAGATATGCTTAAAAAATATGGAATTGATGGCTGTCAATATGTAGGGGCAAGCCCTTTAAACGTACCATGGAATTTTGCCTATATGGCAGACTTTCAAAGTCTCTATGGAAGAATAATTCATGATGTAAGTCTACAAAATATCATTATGGAAAAATGTCCTGATGCGTATTTTGAAAAAAACCAACTTAAGTCACGAAATTTTTTATATATTGGATTTTGGTTTACAGGACATATTCAAAAGCACAATGCTGACGGTTCACTTTATGAAGCTTTTGATATGGTTATCAGCGTTGGAGAGAAAGACATTGTATGCAAAACAATAGTCTTTGATCATGAACTTTTCAGAAGATTACTTCACGTTTCTGATGAAAAGCGTCCTAATAAAGAGGCTTATGTAGCGTTAGCACGAGAAGTATTTGCAAAATTTAATTTACGAGGAGTACTAGATGACCCAACATAAAGCAAAACATTTTGAAGTCTTCAGCATTCGCGAATACGTCGCCAACAAAGAAGTAAAGCAAGCTTGGACGCGTGTCGGTACGGCCTTTCAAAACCGTGACGGCTCATGGAACATCAAGCTCCATGTTTTGCCTTTGACGAACCCTAAAACAGGTCTCGCAGATTTGCATATGCGTGCGCCACGGGACGAAAACACCACAGAAGTTGAGACGTATAGTGGGCCAACTCATTTTGAGTATGACGCCGCAGACATGAGCGATATGCTCTAGGAGGCTAGTATGCGCTTATTCATTGCTGAAAAGCCTTCACTGGGCCGCGCTATTGCTGAAAATCTTGGTGCTTCATGCAAGAAGCAAGAGGGCTATATCATTTGTGGTGACGATTACGTGTCCTGGTGCTTTGGCCATATTTTAGAATTGCTTGCACCTGATGAATATAATCCTGCTTGGAAGCAATGGACGCGCGAAGCCTTGCCAATGGTTCCTGATGCTTGGCGTGTAAAACCATCACTGAAAACCAAAAAACAGCTTGAAGTCATTAAAAGCTTACTCCGTAAGGCCAAGTCAGTTGTTCACGCCGGCGACCCTGATCGTGAAGGACAACTACTCGTCGATGAAGTGCTTGAATACTACGCATATAAAGGGCCTGTTCAGCGTATTTGGCTAGCTTCCCTTGATACTACTTCTGTGCAAAAGGCCTTGGCTAACCTTAATGATAATCAACAATATGCTAACCTTCGCGATGCTGCGCGTGCCCGATCGCAAGCGGATTGGCTCGTGGGTCTCAACGCAACGCGTGCTATGACGCTTCATGGCCGCGCCGCCGGCCGTGCCGAAAAGGTTTTGTCACTGGGCCGCGTTCAAACGCCTACCCTTGGCCTTGTTGTTGAACGCGATCAGACTATCAACAACTTTGTGCCAGTTGATTACTTTGCTTTGCAAGCCTCAATCAAACATGACAATGGCGACTTCATCGCAAAATTTAAGCCTACAGATACCCAAGTGGGCCTCGATAGTGAAGGCCGCTTGATTGATGGCCAAGTGGCCAAGGACCTTGTAGCAAAAGTTCAAGGGCAAAATGGCACTATCGTCAACGTCACGCGTGAGAAAAAGAAGAAAAATCCACCGTTGCCACATTGTCTTTCGTCTCTCCAAAAGGCTGCGTCAGCTAAGTGGAGCATGAGTGCCCAAGAAGTTCTGGATACCGCGCAAGCTCTCTATGAAAAAAAGCTCACAACCTATCCCCGTTCCGACTGCCGCTATTTGCCAGAAGAGCAATTCAGCAGTGCGCCACAAATTTTACAAGCCTTAGCACAAATTTCAGATATTGCCTCAGTGGCTCAAGGGGCAAATAGCACCCTACATAGCATGGCTTGGAACACCAAAAAGGTTACGGCGCACCACGCCATTATTCCTACTGGTGAAACTCCTAAGCAACTCAATGCAGCGGAAAGCAAATTGTACAGCATGATTGCCGTTGCCTTCTGCCTCCAGTTCTATCCAGCTCAGGAATATGAAGCTCAAAAAATCCGCGTCGAACTCGTCGAAACATTTTGGGAAGCCACCGGCCGTACCATTCTTGTGCATGGTTGGACTTCTACTGGGTTTGATGAAGAGGATGACGCCAAAAAGAAAGATACTCAAGCTTTACCTGTGGTTCAGCAAGATGATGCTGTTTTATGCACGCAAGCTGAAAGTGTTGCAAAAAAGACAACGCCGCCATCGCGCTTCACTGAGGGTACGCTCATTGAAGCAATGGCCAATGTCCATAAGTTCGTCGCTGATGGCGAAGCCAAGGCTACCTTAAAGGAACATGAAGGCATCGGCACAGAAGCAACTCGTGCGTCAATCTTAGAAACACTCAAAAATCGCGGCTATCTCGTAGCAGACAAAAAAGCCATCGTCTCCACGCCATTAGGACAAGATATTATTGGATTAACACCTACAGTTTTAAAAGATCCTGTGACAACGGCACAATGGGAGTCACGTCTGAGTGACATTGAAAATGGCACCTATACTCTACAAGAGTTTATGACGGCACAAGGTAATGTTTTAGACTCCATGCTCTCGCCACTCCTAACGGCGACGCCAATGCTTGTAGCTGATGCTCACCCATGTCCGAATTGTGGCAAAGTTATGATGCGACGCAAGGGCGCCCATGGCTTTTTCTGGGGATGCACGGGCTACCCAGAGTGCAAAACGACGTTGCCTGATGTCAAAGGAAAGCCTGGAACAAAAGAACCTCGTGCGGAAGGTCAAAGTGGAGAGTATCCGCCGTGCCCTGAATGTGGTGGAACATTAAAAAGATTTAAGAGCAAAAAGGGCGACATGCTTTTTGCCTGTTTCGCCGACGCTAAACACGTCACAAAAAAGCCGCTGTTCTGGAAAGACGACAACGGCAAACCTCAATTTTAAAGGAGTTGACCATGAGAAAGAAAATCGTAGCCTTTGCTCTCACCCTGTGCTCTATTTTTACAAGTATTTCCGCCTTCGCCACAGACTCTACAGCATTCGATCCAACGCTTATTTCCGTGACTGCTCAGTCTTCTAGCGGTATACCTGTAGGGACCGTTGTTGCTTGGCCAGCAGCTCTCACAAACCAAACCATGTGCGTGGCAGCGGCAAGCGAAGAGGATGCACAAGCAAATGGCTGTGAGTGGTTGATATGTGACGGTTCTACCATTAGCAGTACAGCATATCCCGCGCTGTACGCGATTATAGGTAGCACGACCTTGCCCAACTTAAAGGGCCGCTTTCTTGAG